>CAXBEC010000182.1:0-6448 GCA_963974145.1 uncultured Alphaproteobacteria bacterium
CCCCCGCCCCCAACGATCCAGTCGGAACCAAGCCGTGCCTTGAATGCCTGCCCGACACCTTCTTCGGATAACTGACGCAAGGCCCGTTCCAGATGCTTGGCGCGCATCGGGTCTTCCGGCCTGGCGCGGCGCAGCAGTTCCGGCGCGAAGCTGGGAATACCCGTGAACTGCAGCGTCTCCCCTTCGGTCAGCGCATCGCCGATCCGCAGGTTGCCGTGGTTCGGCACGCCGATAATGTCGCCCGGCCAGGCCTCTTCCGCCAGTTCCCGGTCGCGCGCCAGGAACAGCACCGGGTTATGCATGTTCAGCGACTTGCCGCTGCGCACGTGATGCAGCTTCATGCCGCGTTTGAAATGGCCGGAACACAGGCGCACGAAGGCGATCCGGTCGCGGTGTTTGGGGTCCATATTCGCCTGGATCTTGAACACGAATCCGCTGACCTTTTCTTCATCCGGCGCCACGGCGCGCGTGGCCGTCGGCTGGGTCAGCGGCGTCGGCGCCGATTTCGCCAACCCGTTCAGCAATTCGCGCACGCCGAAATTATTGACGGCGCTGCCGAAATAGACCGGCGTCAGGTTGCCCTCGCGATAGGCCTCGAGGTCGAATTTGGGGCACAGCTCCCGGGCCATGTTCACTTCTTCGCGCAACTGCTGCACCGCTTCCGCCGGCAACAGTTCGTCCAGCTTCGGGTCGTCCAGCCCGTTGCAGGCACGACCTTCGTCCAGTTTGTCGCTGGAATTCCGGTCGAACATCAGCAAGCGGTCGCGGATCAGGTCGTAGCAACCCAGAAAACTGCGGCCCATGCCGATGGGCCAGCTGGCCGGTGTCACGTCGATCTGCAGCGTCTGCTCGATTTCATCCAGCAGTTCGAACGGGTCGCGGGATTCGCGGTCCAGCTTGTTGATGAAGGTCACGATAGGCATGTCACGCAACCGGCAGACCTCGAACAGTTTCAGGGTCTGCGCCTCGATACCCTTTGCCGCATCCAGCACCATGACGGCGGAATCGACCGCCGTCAGCGTGCGATAGGTATCCTCGCTGAAATCCTCATGCCCCGGCGTATCGAGCAGGTTGAAGGTCAGGCCTTCATATTCATAGGTCATCACCGAGGACGCGACCGAAATGCCGCGCTCGCGCTCCACCTTCATCCAGTCGGAATGCGCCCGCCGCTGCGCCCCGCGCGCCTTGACCGCCCCCGCAAGCTGGATCGCGCCGCCGAACAGCAGCAGCTTTTCCGTCAGGGTCGTTTTCCCGGCATCGGGATGCGATATGATCGCGAAGGTTCGCCGCTGCGCGACGGAATCGGTTAAAAGGCTCATATTTTTCGATGGGTGAGAAAGGGGTACAGCGCGCCCCTACATATAGGAACCATGCCCCGCCACTCAAGCACTCATCGCGGGGCCCGCGCGCCACAAGACAGATAGCGCAACCGCGGCGGGGTTGGTATCTTTCCGTCCCGATACGGGCGCACCGCCGCCCCCATCAGGCGCATTCGCGCAATTCCGTCCGGAGAAGTCAGCATGAAAATAACCGAGGTCAACACCTACCCGCTCAAAATGAACCTGCAGCAGCCCAGCTGGACGGCGCATGAAATCAGCGGGGCGGCGACCCTAACCCTGTTCGAGGTGAAGACCGACGAAGGCATTACCGGTTACGGCGAGGTGCAGGGCGGCCCCCAGAAGACGATCTGCGACCTGGCAGCGGCCTATGGCGCGTGCATCACAGGAATGGACCCGCTGGGCCATGTGGATATCTGGGAGAAACTGTTTTCCAGCACCAGCCCCCGCCCCGGCGGGCTGGGCGGTTGGGACGGGCTGCCGGCCCCCCTGCCCCGCGGCCAGCGGCCCCAGGCGATGGCGGCGATCGGCGGCATAGATATCGCGCTGTGGGACATCAAGGGCAAGGCCGCCAGCATGCCGGTCTACAAGCTGCTGGGCGGCAGCCGCACCAGTGTCTTCACCTATTCCACCGGCGGTTATTACATCGAGGGCGCGCCACTGGAATCCTGCGCCGAGGAATTCGCCGGTTACGTGGAAATGGGCTACCGGGCGGTCAAGATGAAAACCGGCGCCTTTTCGCTGGCGGATGAGCTGACCCGCATCAGGGCCGTACGCGACGCGATCGGGCCGGACGTACTGCTGATGCTGGACATGAACGCCCCCTATGGCGTCGACGACTGCATCAAGTTCGCCAATACCGTGGCGCCCTATGACATATTCTGGCTGGAAGAACCCCTGCACTGGCACCTGCAGCCGGCGGATTACGTGCGGCTGGCCAAGGGGTCACCGATCCCGCTGGCGCATGGGGAACGGGAATGGACCCGGTTCACGATCCGCGACTTCATCGATTCCGGTGCGCTGGGCTATGTGCAGTTTGATTCGACCCGCCATGCAGGCTTCACGGAATCGCTGCGCATTGCCCATCATGCGGAACAGCAGGGCGTAAAGATCGCCCCCCATACGGCGCCGCAACTGCATGCCCATCTTGCCTCCGCCTTCGGTGACGCGGCATTTGGCGCCGAGTCACATGGCGGCACCGACCGGCACCCGATCCAGCACGGGCTGTATACGGAACATGCGGATGTCCGCGACGGCATGGTGCATCTCAGCGACAGGCCGGGCTTCGGCGTCGAAATCGACTGGGACTTCGTGAAAAAGGTCGGGGCATAAGCCCCGGCCGTTCCTACGCCGCTTCAGCCTTGTCCGCATAAGCCGCGACGAGTTCCGGCGACGCATTGTAGATCGGCGTATGGCCGCGCAGCAGGATCTGCGTACTGCGCTCATAGGCGGCGCTGGGGATGGTATCGACGCCGTCCTTCATGGAACCGTTGATCGTGGATTTCAGCAACCCCGCGGGGTTAGCCATGCGTACGATATGGTCCTTCACGTCCGGCCCCAGCGGCTCCAGCCCCTTCGCGATCCCGTCGGCAACCGTGCCCGGCACCAGGCAGCAGGCGGCGAGGCAGGCACCGCCGGTCACCGCCAGCGATTTATGCGCCGCCTGCGGCGTGAAATAGCGCACCCGGACATTTGCGCCGGCCGCGGCTTCCTCCGCGCTCGGTTCCGCGATAATGCAGACTTTCGGGATGGTCTCACTGGCCGCCAGTTCCGCTTCGGTCATCGGCGTGCCATCCTTGCGGGCCAGACCCATTTTGATCCCGGCCTGCACCCAGATGCTCTGGATTCGGGCGCGGAAATCCGCATCGGCATCCAGTTCCGTCGGCAGTTCGGACGCGGTCTTGCCGAGATCGCTGGCGCGAAAGATCACCATCGGCACCGCGAGATCGACAATGGAAACTTTGATACCGTCGAAGGTATCGGTCAGATTTCCCGTCGGGAACAGCTTGCCGGTCTTCGCCCCCACCGGGTTCAACAGCGCCAGTTGGACGCCCGGCCAGTGCCCCATCACCCCCGGGATGACCGTGTCGGAAGCCATTGCCTTGCCCGGTTCCGGCGCGTCCAGCAGGGCATGGGTCACGACGCCGGTATTGGTATTGTAGACCCGGACCTTGTTTGTCCCCGGCTGCAGGGAAACCAGCCCGACCTGATCCGCGAAGACCGGCAGCGCGGCCGACATATTGCCGCAATTGACGCTCCAGTCGATTGCCGCCTTGCCCGGCGCCAGCTGTGCCAGGGTGCTGTCAATATCGGCATCCTCGCGGTCCGACCGATCGACAATGAACACCTTGCAGCTTTGCGGAATGCCGCGGCCCAGCCCGGTAATCTGTGAATTGGCCTTAACCTCGCCTTCCAGCGGCACCCCCATGATGTGGCGGATCAGTTCCTCCCGCAACGCCAGGTCCGCGGGCAGGTGCTCTTCCAGCAAGAGGATGCCGGTCGATGTGCCACCGCGCATATGGTAGACGGGAATTTCAAGAACCCCGCCCAGGAATCGGGGCGCGAGCCCATGGAAGTGAACCGGTTGTGTTGTCGCCACGCTGTTCATCGCGGACCCCCTGTCTTGTTCGCCAGCCGCCGTTAAGACGCTGCAGAATAAAGCGCTATCATATACGCCGTTTGCTTTCATCGGCAAAGCCGGCAGAACGCGCCGACAAACCGTACAAAATCGCCGAACCGGTATAATATTGCTCTCCCCGCGAGCGACCGCCGGACAATACTGTGATTTTAGCCTGTGAGACCGTGCAGATATCGTGATTCAGAACCCAGCGGTTATACCCTGAGATGACACAGGTTATACATCGGGAGGGGACAGGCGGCCCGCCGAAGCCGGCGCGCCGAAATCGGATGCGCTTCCGTCTGTCGGTTATTCTGGCGGTCAGTATCGGCTTGCTGGTCATGCTTGCCGTCCTGGCCGTGCTGGCAACCCAGATGCGGGCCAGCATGGAGAATACGCTCAACCTGCTGAACGAGAAGGCGCTTTTCCTGCTTAAAAGCATCGAGAGCGATATCGCCACCCATCTTGACCCGGTCCACGAACAGATCGAGTTCATTGCCGGCCAGATCGAAAGCGGCGCCTATGACATCGCCGACCGCAAACAGCTTCAGGCCCTGTTAACCGGCGCGCTGGCCCCGTTGCCACAAGTGGACCGGATCGTCGTCGTCGACAGGGATCTCAATTCCTTCGCTGTGCGGCAGACCGGAAGCCGCAGGGTCGAAGTCATTGAAAGAACACGAGTCACAGACGCCCTGGCCCTGGAGATGCGAGACGTGCTGAAAAATCAGGACGGGGCTGTCTGGGGATCGCTGGTCCATCGCAATGGCGCAACCTATGCCAGGCTGCAACGTGCACTGCGCCGCAATGGCGAGGTCATCGGGTATATCGGTTCCGGCATTTCGACGACCGAACTGTCACGCATGACCGACCGGACCAGCGCGTTGCTGAGCCAGGATTCCAGCGGGTTTCAGGCCACGGCCTTTATTTTGTACGGAAGGGATAGTGTTCTTGCCCATCCGAACCTCATCAGCGACGGCACCCTGCAATCCGAAGACGAACCGGCGGTCAGCCTCCGCAATGTAGGCGATATCGTACTATCGGAGCTGTGGAACGGCGTCCCCATATCCGGTTTCGAAAAAGCCGCGGCTGAGAACGTCAATGTCGTCGGCATCGCACTGGGCGACCATCAGTATGTCTCGCTGTACAAATTGATCGATACCTATGGCGACACCCCCTGGGCCATCGGCATGTGGGCGCAGGCATCGGACCTGAATGCGGAGTTGCGCCGCCTGAACGACGCGGCCCTTGCCGGGCTCGCCATCGCCGTGGCGGCCATACTCGCCGCCATTGCGCTGGGCCAGTGGCTCGCCCGTCCCATCCGCCGGATTTCGTCGAACGCCCTCAAGGTCGGAGATTTCGACCTGCAGGATATCGCGGTCATGCCGCCCAGCCGGATCCGGGAACTCGACGAGGAGGCCGCGGCCTTCAATACGATGCTGGCCGGCCTGCGATCCTTCGAAACCTATGTCCCGCGCGCGCTGGTCGCCCGCCTGATGCAGACCGATGGCGGCGGTGCGGGCATTTCCCGGCAACGCCGGGTAACGGTCATGTTCACCGATATTGCGGGGTATACGGCGACATCGGAAACCCTGTCCGCGACCGAAGTCGCGTCCTTCCTGAACGACCATTTTACCCGGCTGGGCAATTGTATCGAGGGCGAAGACGGGACCATCGACAAGTTCATCGGCGATTCGCTGATGGCCTTCTGGGGCGCGCCGGACGAGCAGGCACAGACCGAACAGCGGGCCTGCCGCGCCGCCATGGCGATCGCCCGGGCGCTGGAGGCGGAAAACGAATTCCGCCGCCGCAGTGGCAAAGCACCGGTACGCCTGCGCATCGGCATCCATACCGGCGATGTGGTGGTGGGCAATATCGGATCTCCCGGCCGGATAAATTATACGATCGTCGGCGACACGGTGAATGTCTGCCAGCGGCTTGAAGCCCTGGGCAAGACCGTAGACCCGACCGCGCGCATCATTGTCCTGATCAGCAAGGCCGTAAACGACGCTCTGGACGCCGGCTTTCAGACGCAGCGCGCCGGTGATTTCGAGGTAAAAGGCCGCGTCGACCCGATAGAGGTATTCCGGCTGATGGTTTGATTCCTGCGTCGGGTTGTTGCCGGTTATAAGGTGGCTTATCATGCGCCTGAAACAGACACTGCATCCGGATTGACCATGCCCGATACAACGTCGCCGACCAATTCCAAAATCGTTGCCGCCTATCGCGAATACACGCCGAAATCAGCGGCCCGGGCGCAACAGGCCAGACAGGTTTTCCCCAGCGGCCTGGTGCATGATTCCCGCAAGCTGGATCCCTATGCCTTCTATGTCGACCATGCAAAGGGCTCCCGCAAATGGGATATCGATGGGCACGAGTATATCGACTATTACGGCGGGCATGGCGCGCTGATCCTCGGGCACAGCCATCCGAAAGTGATGGAAGCCGTGCATGCGCAACTGGACAAGGGCACCCATTACGGCGCCTGCCACGAGCT
>CAXBEC010000183.1:0-6444 GCA_963974145.1 uncultured Alphaproteobacteria bacterium
CCCGCGCCGGTGGACCAGGATCATCGAGAAGTAGGGAGCGGCGTCGCCCGTGACGTCTGACAGCCTGCGTGTGGATTCGTCGGGCAGTGTGGCGTGTTCGATATAGCGCGCGTTGTCGATCAGGCCGAGCCCGTCCAGAACGCGGCGAACCTTGCCGAGGTGACGCCCGACCTTGATGATGGCCGCGCTGTCCGCACCGCGGATGGCGGCGGACAATGCTTCTTCCGGCAGGGGGGCCGGGACGATGCTCAACATGTCATTGCGCGACGCGAGCGGCGATCCCGATGCGGCGGCAGTCGCCATCAGCGACGAAACGCCCGGCACCACGACGACCGGGTGATGGTCCACGACGCGGTCATACAGATACATGAACGAGCCATAGAAGAACGGATCGCCCTCGCACAGCGCGACGACATCCTGTCCCGCGCGCAGATGCTCACCGATCTCGATGGCGGCCTGATCGTAGACCCCGCGATCGGGAAACCGGGTGACTTCCAGCGGCATGCGGATGGCGATTTCCTTCGGGCTGTGGGTGATATGCGGCGCGGCGATTTTCCGGGCCAGGCTTTCGCCTTCCGGCGGCGCAGGCCAGGCAATCACCGGGGCCGCCTGCAGCAGGCGCAGCGCCTTCAGCGTGATAAGTTCCGGGTCGCCGGGGCCGACGCCGATGCCATAAAGGGTACCGCTCATGGCTTGACGGCGCTGAATTGTGTCACGGGCCGCATGGGCTGCCAGCCGCGTAACCCGCCGATCGGTTTGGCTTCCGATACGGCGATCCGGGTCAGCGTGCCGCCCCATTTCTCCTGCAGGGATAACAGTACAGATTCTCCTTCCAGTGTGACCGCGTTGGCGACAAGCCGCCCGCGTTGCGGTAGTGCCGCCCGGCAGGCTTCCGCCAGGGGCAGGGCGCTGACGCCGCCGCCGATGAAAATTGCATCCGGCTGCGACAAGTCTTTCAGAGCATCGGGCGCGGCGCCGGTAACGATATCCAGCATCGGCGTGCCCAGCATCGCCGCATTGCGGGCGATCAGGGCGCAGCGTTCCGGGCTGCGCTCGATAGCGACCGCCCGGCCGCCGGCGCGCATCCATTCGATGGCGATGGACCCGCAACCGGCGCCGACATCCCACAGGAATTCACCGGGCTGCGGCGCCAGCGCCGCAAGGGTGGCCGCCCGCACGACACGCTTTGTCAGTTGCCCGTCATGGGTGAACGCGTCATCCGGCAGGCCCGCCACCCGGCTATAGGCGAGGGCTGTTTCACCGGCGATGCAGGAGACGGCCACGGTGTTCAGGTCGGCGGTCGGGGCCGGGTCCCACGCATCGGCCGTGGCGGACCGCGCGGATTCGGTATCGGCGCCGATATTTTCCAGCGCCGTAATCACGCTCGCGCCGTAACCGCGATCGCGCAGCGTTTCGGCAATTTTCGCCGGGGTGCCGCCGTCTTCGGACAGGATCAGCAGACGTGCACCCGGCCGGACAAACAGGTTCAGTGCGGCCAGCGGCCGGCCATGCAGGGTCAGGCAGTCGGTTTCATGCAGCGCCCAGCCGAGCCGCGCGGCGGCAAGCGAGAACGCCCCCGGCGCCGGCAGTACCGTCATCGCATCGGGTCCAAAGGCACGGCCCAGGGTCACGCCGATGCCGTAACTCATCGGGTCGCCGGTCGCCAGAACGACGACGCGCCGCCCTTCCAGTTTTTTCATTGCCGAAACCGTTTCACTGATCGGCGATGCCCAGCCCTGCTTTTCGGCGGGGTGGTCGTGCGGCAGCATCGCCAGATGCCGCGCCCCGCCGATGACGATTTCCGCATTGTTGATCAGGACCCGCGCGGATGCGGGCAGGCTGGCGATGCCTTCCGCGCCGACGCCGATGATGCTGAGCCAGGGCGTCATGCGCGGTCCCCGCAAAGCGCATTGACCGCCGCCGCGGCCATGGCGCTGCCGCCCCGGCGGCCGCGCAGGGCAATCGCGGGAACGCCGAAACTATCGGCGATCAGGGCCGCTTTCGATTCCGCCGCACCGATGAAACCGACCGGAAACCCCAGGATCACGGCGGGTTTCGGCCAGCCTTCCGCCAGCCCTTCCAGCAACCGGAACAGTGCCGTTGGCGCATTGCCGATGGCCACGACCGCGCCCGCCAGATGGGGTTGCCACAGCGTCACGGCAGCGGCGGACCGCGTTGTCTCCTGGGAATTCGCCAGGGACGGGACGCGCTTCTCGTTCAGCATGCACAGCACGTCGTTATCCCGTGGCAGCCGGTTTCGCGTGACACCGCGGGCGACCATTTCCGCATCGCACAGGACCGGTGCGCCGGCGGCCAGCGCGTCGCGTCCGGCCTGGGCCGCGCCGGGGGTTGCGAAGAGGTCGTCCAGGATTTCCGGCATTGCGCTCGCATGGACCAGCCTGAGCGCGACCGGCGCGAGATCTTCCGGCATCGCGGACAGGTCGATTTCTCGCCGGATCGCGGCAAAGGATTGCCGGTAGATCTCCGCCGGGTCGCGGATGTAATCGTAGCGTGGTGTCGTCATGCGCCGAGGATCCAGGCTTCCTCGCGCTCGACGATCCAGCGTTCCGCCGAGGTCAGCGAAGGGAGTCCACTGAACAGCGGCTCCAGCTCACCGGCATCATCCAGCGCGGCAAAATGCGCCGCGATACTGCGCACCTGTCTTGCGTCCTTGACCATTTCGTCTTCCGGTTCCGGCGCGACCATCGACGGGTAGACCTCGGCGAGGATGATCTGCAATCGCGGGTCATGGGCCAGCCCGGTTTCGAAGGGCCAGATGCCGCTGATCATGGCCAGCCGCGGATCGGTGCGCAAGGCCAGCACGCGGGGAATACCCGTCAGGACCTGGCTGCCGACCGACCCTGCGCCCGCGAGTTGCCATACCGAACTCGTCGTTTTCGCCAGCCGGTCGCAGAGCCGCCATTCATCCAGGTCGCCATCGCCATGCGGCCGCCGTCCGCGCCGCCGCAGGCAGGGGCGGCTTTCCTCGCGAACATTGCCCCAGAAGGGAAACGCCTCGCCGCTGATCCGGGCGTTCAACCCTTCCGCAACGTCGATGCGGTTGTTGGCGTTGCCCGGCGTATCGTCCAGCAGGTCCGCCAGTTCCTGCCACATATGCCGCCAGGGCAGCCCCGGCATGCCAAGCCGTTCGGCGGTACCGGCCGGATAGCCGAAGGGAAAATCAAAGCCGACGAGAACGCGCTGCCCCGCCGCCGCCAGCGATTCCAGCATATCGGCAATCGAAGCCGTCGCCTCCGCGCGGGTTGCAGGATTTTCGCGCCGGGTCAGCCGGGTTTCGCCGTCCTGGCGCTGCAGCAGCGCCCACCAGATTGAATCCTTGCCCTTCGCCGGTTTGGCCGCCGCGCTCCAGTCGACCATGAGATACGCATCGAACAGCGGCATCGTCACTCGACCGGGTCCGAATCCTTTTCCATGCTGCGCGGCCCCATCGGGTGGTCGGCATGGGGATAGGGATGGTGATGGCTGTGCGTGTGTTTGCCGTCATGGTCGTGACTGTGGCTGTGGCCGTGGTCATGGTCATGCGAATGGCCGGCATTGATGCCTTCCACGTGATGGTGATGACTTTCCTGCGCCAGCCCGACCTGATCCTCGAAGCCCAGAACCTGTTCGCGGTATTTGCACAGCTGGCAGTTCATCGTATTCGGTCCGCCGAGAATATCCCGGGCCCGTTCGGCGAAGGTATCGAGCACGAGGGCATGATCGTTCAGATACCCGGCCTTGATGAACTCGATATCCGGGTGCCGTGCCGCGACCTTGTCGGTGTAATCGAAGATGCGCTTCACCAGGACACCGGTGAACAGGAAATAGGGGAAGACAACGATTCGCTTGAAGCCAAGCCGTGTCGCCTGCTCCAGGCCCGGTTCAACCAGCGGGAAGGTGACGCCGGAATAGGCGGCTTCCGCCCAGCCGAGGCCAAGGCCTTCCCACAGCATCCGGGTGATCTTCGCGACATTCGAATTCGCGTCCGGGTCCGAGGCGCCGCGGCCGACGACGACCAGCAGGGTTTCTTCCTTCGGCACATCGCCGCGCGCCGCGTCCAGCGCTTCGCGAATCCGCGACCCGGCGGCGTTGATCATCTTTGGGTCGATCCCGAGTTCGCGGCCATACAGGATTTCCACATCGTCATGCTGCGCCTGATAGGTGTTCAGGACCGAGGGGATATCGTTCTTTGCATGCCCTGCGGCGAACAGCATGCCCGGCACCGCCAGAATCCGTGTATTGCCGCGCGCCCGCAGCGCATCCAGCCCGGTGCGGATGATCGGTGTCGCGAATTCCAGAAACCCGTAATCAATATCGTATTCGGGCAGCCGGCTGCGCAACCCGGCCGCGACCGACTGGAATTCGCGCACTGCGGCTTCGTCGCGGCTGCCATGCCCACATACGATGACGCCGGTCTTTTCGGCCATTTAATTTCTCCTATATACGAAAACGGAATCTGGACGGCATGTTACCAGTCCAACCCGTGCGGGTCAGGCCAATTCTCGCTATGATCGGCGGATGATTTCGATGCCCGAAGCCATCGCCCGCGCGGCGGACCCGCTGGTCGTCCTGACCTTCGCCCTGATTCTGGACGCGATCGTTGGCGATATGCGCTGGCTGTTCCGGATTCTGCCGCATCCTGTCGTGCTGGCCGGGCGGCTTACCGGGTTTCTCGACGCGAAGCTGAACCGCAGCGGCCGCAGCGCCGCGAACCGCCTGATCCGCGGCGTGATTGTCACATTCATCGTTGCCGGGCTGGCTGCGCTGGTCGGCTGGGCCCTGGGTGAGGCCGGCCGGCGCCTCCCCTATGGCTGGGGGGTCGAGATATTCTTCGTGACGGTGCTGATCGCGCAGCGCAGCCTTTATGGCCACGCCCGGGCCGTTGCCACCGCCCTGCGCCGGGACGGATTGCCGGCGGGGCGCGCCGCCGTTGCCCATATCGTCGGGCGAAAGACCGACCGGCTGGACGAACACGGGGTGGCGCGCGGCACCATCGAATCACTGGCCGAAAACTTCGCCGATGGCGTCGTCGCGCCCGCCTTCTGGTATGTGATTCTGGGCCTGCCTGGGCTGTTCGCCTACAAGGCGATCAACACGATGGACAGCATGATCGGCTACAAATCCGAACAATACCGCGATTTCGGCATGGCGGCGGCGCGGCTTGACGATGTGGTGAACCTGATTCCGGCGCGGCTTGCCGGCCTGCTGTTCGTGCTGGCGGCCATTGTAACGCCCACCGCCAATCCGCTGCGCGCGCTGCGCGTCATGTGGCGCGATGCGGGCAAGCATGATTCGCCCAATGCCGGCTGGCCCGAAGCGGCGGTGGCCGGCGCGCTGCGCCTGTCGCTCGGCGGGCCACGCCGCTATCTGGGGGGTGTCGTGAAGGCGGAATGGCTGGGCGACGGCAGCCCTCGCGCCACGGTGCGCGATATCGACCGTGCCCTGCTGTTATACGGCGTCACCGGGGTGCTGCACCTGCTGTTCTATGTCACTCTGGCGTCGATGCGGCTGAACTGACCGCCAGCAGCCTGTCTAAATCCACATGGGCCTCCAGATGCGCCGCCAGCCGGTCCAGAATGGTTTCCACCTGCGAATCATAGGCCGCACCGGCGACATGACCGCTCCGGATCCGTGACAGGAAAGCCGCCCGGAACTCATCCGCTGCGAACAGCCCGTGCAGGTAACAGCCCATCACCCGCCCGTCCGGCGAGACCGCGCCATCCATCCGCCCGCCAAAGTCAAGCATCGGGCGGGCAAGCCCCGGGCCGGTCGTGACGCCCATATGCATCTCGTAACCCCTTACCGTGGCGCCGGTCCCGGCTTCGATGGCCTCTGCTTCACTCAGTGTCTTGTTGCCGGCCAGGACTGTATCCACGTCGAGCATGCCAAGTCCTTCGCTGGTCCCGGTCGGTCCCTCGATTCCTTCTGGGTCGGCGACGCTGTTGCCCAGCATCTGGTATCCGCCGCATAACCCGACCACGATACCGCCGCGCCGCACATGGGCGCGGATGTCGATATCCCAGCCTTCCGCGCGCAGCACCGCGAGGTCCGCGCGCACGGCTTTCGATCCCGGAAGCAGCACGATATCCGCGTCGCCGGGAATCGGGTCGCCCGGCTGCACGATGGTTACGGTGACCCCGGGTTCCGCACCCAGCGGGTCCAGGTCGTCGAAATTGGAAATCCGGGCCAGCCGCGGCACGGCCACGTGGATTGCGCCGGATAGACCTGTTTCCGCCGGGCGTTCCAGCGCCATGGCGTCTTCCGCGGGCAGCAGGCGTGCAGATTCGAACCACGGAACCACCCCGAAACAGGGCATTGCCGTGCGGTCCCGGATGATGTCCAGCGCGGGGTCGAACAGCCGCTGGTCGCCGCGAAACTTGTTGACGATATAGCCGCGCAGCAACCCTCGTTCGCTGTCGGTCAGCAGCGCATGGGTGCCGACCA
>CAXBEC010000184.1:0-6385 GCA_963974145.1 uncultured Alphaproteobacteria bacterium
CCGGTTGCTGGCGTTTCAAGGAACTGTTGGATAAGGAAGCGGCGATGATCCTGCAGACCGACGCCTGCGTCTGTGGCGGCGTCACCGAATTCCGGCGTATCGCGGCGACGGCGGCCAGCTACGGCGTGACCGTCTGTCCGCACTGGTTCCACGACCTGCATATCCATCTGGTGGCCAGCACGCCGAACGCGCCCTATGTCGAGTTCTTCTATGACGACCAGGTGCTGAACTTCCGCAAGATTGTCGACAACCAGATCGGCTTCGAGAATGGCAACCTGTTACTGCCGGACCGGCCGGGGCTCGGGTTCGGCTTCATCGGTGAACGGATCGAGGAATACGCGATCGACGGCTGGGCCTGACCGGTTCGGATCGGTCCGGCATGAACAGGGATCCCTGGCCTGTTAGCAGTCCAGGGCCTTGCGCAGGGACTGGGCCAGTTCGTTCTGGCGGTAGGGTTTGGCCAGCATCGTATCGCCATCGCCCAGAACACCGTCCGGGCCGGTGATATTCTCGTTATAGCCGGAGGTATAGACGACACGGATTCCGGGGACGATTTTTCGTGCCGCCCCGGCCAGTTCAGCGCCATTCATCTGGTTCGGCAGGACAACATCTGTAAAGAGCAGTTTGACCGATGGTTCCTTTTTCAGAACCTCCAGCGCCGCCTCGCCATCTGCCGCCTGCAAGACCGAATACCCCAGTCCTGAAACGCGGGCAGCGGTGGTTTTCAGCAGGTCAGGATCGTCTTCAACGACCAGTACGGTTTCACGGTGCCGGCCCTGGATTTCCATCGGAATGAGGCTGGAGCCTTCCGCGTCCGGGTTGTCGGTAATGGCTGGAAAATAAAGTGTCAGTGTGGTGCCGACGCCTTCTTCGCTTTCAATCGTGACGTGGCCGCGGGATTGCCGGATGTAGCCATGCACCATGCTCAGTCCCAGTCCACTGCCTTGCCCGACTTCCCGCGTCGTCATGAATGGTTCGAAGACGTTCGGCAGGATTTTTGCCGGAATGCCCACGCCGTTATCCGAGAAGGTCATTGCGATATAGGGGCCCGGCACAACTTCGTCGGGTCGTCCCAGATCTGTTTCTTTGAGCCTGACATTCGCCGTACCGATCTTGATAACGCCGCCATCCGGCATGGCGTGCCGGGCGTTTGTTGCCAGGTTGACAATGGCGGCTTCCAGTTGCACGGGGTCGATGTCTGTTTGCCAGAGATCGTCCGCCAGTTCCGTTTCGATACGAATGGTTTCGCCGAGCGTGCTGTGCAGCAGGCCGGTGATGCCGGAAACCAGGGTGTTCAATTGCACGGTTTTGGGGAGAAGCATCTGCTTGCGTGCAAATGACAGAAGCTGCTGCGTCAGGGTTGCGCCGCGCTGGGCGGCGGCGATAGCGCTCTGGGCGAATTTATAGCCTGCCGATTTGCGTTCCAGCGAATCCTGGATCAATTCGAGGTTGCCGATGACGACACATAGGAGGTTGTTGAAATCATGTGCGATGCCGCCGGTCAATTGACCGATTGCTTCCATGCGCTGGGCCTGTTGGAGCTGCAGGGTGGTTTCCTGCAATTGCTGTTCCCGCTTCAGGAGGGCGCGCATCGGTAAATATCGCAGGATCAGAAATACGGCTAAGCCAAGCGCGATGCCGAGAAACAGCGAGGTAATGGCATGCGTCCAGATATGCGTTACGGCCTCGGAAAGCGAGATAGTCCCGACCGTAACGGCGCCGTCCCGGATGGGGCTGTTGCCGGATATGGTGGGGAAATCGAGGGTGTTGCCCAATTCGACGATGACGTTGCCCGAATTGTCGGTGATCCTGATATGACGGTCGGAATCGTGGCCATGGCTATGCGCGCGCTCGACAAGCTCCTGTATGCGGCCTTCCTGAAACTGCCAAACTTCGGGTTTTTCAAAGGTGAGGCGGGAAAGGTCGGTGGCTATGGATTGGATTTCGGATCGAATGCGCTGGGATTCATAGTCATAGGCGGTGAACAGATGGTTTGCGGGCAACGCCAGGATAATCGCAACCGAAACCACGAGCGCAATGGCGTTGAGCCGTCTGGCGAGAGTGTCGTCACGGAGCCGGTCCATCTATTCTGAAAGTACTCCGTTACCGGCAAGGATTTGCCGCCCTTCCGGGGATAGCAGGAACCGGATAAACTCGCGAGTGGTTTCCCGCTTTTCTGCGGGAAAAACGACGTAAAAGGACTTCGTTATCGGATAGGTACCGTCTTTGATTGTGGCCAGGTTCGCAGTGACACCATTCAGGGAAAAAACCTTCAGCGAGCGCTCTTCGGATATCAGCTGACAGAGCGAAAGACTGCCGAAGGAGCCGGGTATCCGCGCCAGCAAATCGGCATTTTCCTGGTCATTATACGCGGTGGGGACACCCGGTATGGTCCGGGCATTTTCGTAAACCGCGGACAGGCCCGCAATATTGTCCTTCAGCGTCCGGGTATCCGTTTCTGTGTTCGGGCGCAGGATGACCCTGACCCGCTCACCGTTGCGCCATAGCGGGTTATCAGCACCGTACATTCTGACGATTTGCGCATCCGTAAGGTTTGAGGGGCCGGATTCTGTGTTCCCGGCAAATACCATTGCGGTCACGCCGTACTCAATGGCTTCCAGTCCCGCGGCCCGTTCGTCCGCTTTCAATGGGCGGGCGCTCAGGGACAGGTCCAGGCTTCCGGCCTGCAAGGCTCTTATGCCACCGCCGCTGCCCAGGCTGGGCAGCACCCTGACGGTTACATCGGTCCGGGTTGCGGAATACGCATTGCCGACAATCGCCATTGTCGCCAGCGCCGCGCCGGTGCCGCCGATTTTGAATACCGTGGTTTCGGCGTTGCCGTTCAGCGTGACGAAAATGGCAATGCTTGTGCCGAAAAGGACACGCAAAAAAAACAACCGACAGTAACGCACAGAGCGGTCCCCAACCTGGTCCACAATACAATAGTAGGATTGTATGGGGGGATTCGGTAATAAAGGGCTAATAAAAAGTGTGGCGGAACCGACGTGTTACAGGACAATCGGCCTACCGGTGCCGAAAGTGGACTGCAGGGCTGCCTATGTCGCGGAACGGTGTTTTGGATCGGGTTCATGAAAACAGAATTTGAACGTGTGGTGCTGATTACCGGTGCGGCGAGCGGTATCGGCGCTGCCGTGGTTCGCGCCGTCGCGGGCCCCGGGACGGCGCTGTTGCTGCATACGCGCGCCAACGCGGCGGGGCTGGAATCCGTCGCCGCGGATGCACAGGCGGCGGGTGCTGTGGTCGCGACGCATCTCGGAGACCTTTCCGCCGGCGGGGTTGCGGAATCGCTGGTTGCATCCGCCCGCAAGGAGTTCGGCGGGTTGGACCAGATCGTCAGTAATGCGGGATACGCCGACAAACGCGTCTTTGGCGATGCGGACGCTGCCGCATTGCGGCTTTCGCTGGCGACGGTGACGGAGGCCTTCTTTTCCCTTGCAACGGCCGCGCTGCCGACGTTGCGGGAATCGCAGTGGGGTCGTGTCGTCGCCGTCAGTTCGTTCGTGGCCCATAATATCGGTGTGAATGACACGATATTTCCGGTTTCCGCTGCGGCCAAGGCCGGGCTTGAGGCGCTGGCGCGGACCCTTGCTTTTCAACTCGCGCAATCCGGAGTCACGGTGAACTGCGTCTCGCCCGGGTTTACCCGCAAGGATCCCGGCGCCCATGCCGCGGTCGTTGGGGATGCCTGGCAGCAGGCGGCCGCGGCAGCGCCGATGAAGACGCTGGTCGCGCCCGATGATGTTGCGGCGGCAATTGCCTTTCTGCTCGGGCGCGATGCGGCGCGGATTACCGGGCAGGTCCTGAATGTGGACGCCGGATTGAGTCTGGTGTAGCGCCGTCCCGACGGAATCCGCCTGGAGCGCCGGAAAACCAGAATGGTATTCGTAGAATAGTACGGACTATTATTCTGCGGTTTTATTAACCATGTTACAGTAGCCAGAGGTATGCTGTTCTTTGTATTACAGCAATCTGCAATACAACTTGAATAATAAAAAATTATTGAATTGCGCGTGAAGGTGACCACATAGGGTAGAACAGCGTTGTTACGCAGGAAATCCGTGCCTGCTCTTCGCAATTAACCCTAAATATTTTGACGCCATGCCAATTTTCAGCATGGATTTTATAGTATTATGCAGCGTAAGTTGAAGTTCCTTATTTCCTATCACAGTCGAAAAGAGAGACCATGGCCAGAGCCAAAAGACGTACCGTTCAGGAATTTGGCGCCCATCCTGTTGATGTTTATGTCGGGCAGAGAGTGCGGATGCGCCGGGTCATGTGCGGCCTGAGCCAGACAGCGCTTGCCAACAAGATCGGTCTTACGTTCCAGCAGCTGCAGAAATACGAAAGCGGCATGAACCGGATTTCCGCCAGCAAGCTGTGGCTGATCGCGCAGGAACTTGATGCGCCGGTGCAGTGGTTCTTTGCGGATGCCGCGGAAGGGCGCAGCCCGGCTGCGGAATTCGGCACCAAGCGTGAAACGCTGGAGCTGGTCCGCAACTTCATGACGATCCCGCCGGAAGTACGGCAGCATTTTCTGTCGCTGGTGAAATCGGTCTGATCGCGAAACACCGCAGGATCGATTATCCCGGGCTTACCGGCGCAATCGATCCTGCGATACCGTTATAATCAATCCGTTCATAAGGTCAGTACCGGTTCCAGGGTCGGCATGGGTCACGTCGTGTGATCGGCCGATCATGCCGGTTGCCTCAAGGGGCGACAGGCAGTGTGGTCATCGTGAAGGCGGGGTAATTGTTCTCGCTTTCCTCGATGGTTGTGCCGAGGACCTTGAAGCGCTTGCCGTTCTCGTCAAGATTTTCCGGGCCCGCATAGATAAGTTTATCCGGTTGATGGCGCATCTTTTCGGTTACGAAACAATGGCGTTCTTTCAGGGCCTTTTCGAGCGCGGACCAGTATGCTTCGTATTCCGGGCTGCCTTTCTGCCCGCCGCTCAGGTAGAAGGTATTGGCGCGGGTGGCGATATCGACGATGATATCGCCGGATTCGCCGCTGCAAACCAGCGATTTCGCCGGTTCGGTTCGCCATTCGCCAATAACGATACTGTCTTCAGCGGCAACCGTAGCACCGGCGGCGCCCAGCCCGATCAGCGCGCCCATTACCAGTCCGCGAAACATTATGTGCATTTGCATTCCTCCAGCGTTTCTTATGAATTCTCGCCTGTTCTTGCGGCAGGATTATGACCAGCACAGGACGGGGCGCAACGGGTTATTCGCCGCAGGACCGAACGGTCACGAAGGCGTATCCAGGGCGGTGATGCGACAGCGCAGGCCGTGTGAATCGGCGGAGCCGGTAATCGGGTCCCAGGGGCCGTCATAGGTCATGGCGGCATTGATATTGATATCCAGCGCGCCGAGGTCGCTGCTGCGTGCGGCCGGATCCCACCATCCCATTCCTGTGGCGACCACGCCCGGCGGGGTCCGGTCACTGACGCTGACCCGCACCCGGCAAGGTGTGGCCGTGCCCGGTGTCCGGATCAGGACCCAGTCAGAATCCGCAACGGCATATTCGATGGCGGTGTCGGGATGGATTGTGAGAAGAGGGTCGGGCGAAACCTTGCGTGCCCATTCCTGGTCGCGAAAACGCGAGTGATGGTAGCTTTTTTCCCGAATGCCGGTGAGCAGGACCAGCGGATACATCGCCCGGACGGCTTGCGATGCGGTATCGGCCTGTGGCGGCACATAGCCGGGCAGGGGATCGATCCCCAGCGCCGCAAGACGGTCGGAATACAGTTCGACCTTGCCGCTGGGCGTTGCAAAGCCCGCTGTGTCGAAATCCTCCAGTGCGTAGGGAAAATGCGCAAACCCGGTTTCCCGCAATTCGTCTATGGTGATCCCGGATTCGCCCAGCAGGCAGGCGTTCAGCTCCTGCTGGTTCTTCCAGGGTAGGAAATCCGCCGTCAGGGCCTGTCTGGTGGCCATGCGGTTGCGCAGGCCCAGGGCGATATCCAGGTCGCAGCGCGCCTCGCCCCGGGGCGGTAGGACCGCGCGCGTATAGCTGACGCAGGGGCCACCCTGCTGCAACTGCACCTCTTCCTCCTCCAGCGTCGTTGTCTTGGGCAACACGATATCGGCAAAGGCTGCCGTCGGGTTCATGGTCTGCGAGGCAACGACCAGGAAATCAAGCGACTTCAGCGCTTCGATCGTGCGGGCCGAGTTGGGATAGGTGACGGCAATATTGACGCCGCTGATATACATCGCCCGGACGGGATAGGGCTTGCCGGTCAGGATGGCGTCGATAACCGAAGGATTGTGGCAGGCGGTCTGCCATCCTTCCGGGCCGGCCCAAAGCGGAAAGCGCTCCGCACCAATGGTTTGCTGTTCGACGTCGCGTGGCAGGCGGAAGGCCG
>CAXBEC010000185.1:0-6313 GCA_963974145.1 uncultured Alphaproteobacteria bacterium
ATCGTTTCCGTCGGGTCGGGCCAGCCGAGTACCGGTTGCTCCAAATGCGCGCCCAGGCCGGCAAAGCGCCGCGCTGCGGTTTCACACAGGGTGGCGATTTCCGGATCGACCCGCAATCGGTCGAGGTCCGGACTCCAGCCGATGCGTAATCCGGCAATGCCCTCGCCCAATCGTCCGGGATAATCGTCCGGCGATGCCTCCAGCGAGGTGTTGTCCAACGGATGCGGCCCGGCCATGACGGAAAGCATCAGTGCGGCATCGGCTACTGTCCGGGTAATCGGCCCCGATGCGGCGGTGCTGTCGCTGTTGGCGAGCGGCACGGCGGGTACCCGGCCATAACTCGGCTTCATGCCGAACACGCCGCAAAAACCGGCGGGCACCCGGATCGACCCGGCGCCGTCGCCGCCCTGGTGCAGCGGCCCCAGCCCGCTTGCCGCCGCGGCGGATGCACCGGCGCTTGACCCGCCGGTGGTATGATCCCGGTTCCACGGGTTGCGGGTGTCCCCGGTCAGCGGGCTTTGCCCGATCGCTTTCCAGCCGAATTCCGGTGTGGTCGTCTTGCCGATGACGATGGCGCCGGCCGCCTTCAGCCGCGCCACCATCGGCGCGTCCTGGGTGGCGACCCGTTCGGCAAATATCTGCGACCCGGCGCAGAATTTCAGGCCTTCCGCCGGCGCCAGATCCTTGATTGTTACCGGTACGCCATGCAGCGGTCCCGGCGCGTCATGCCGCATCACGGATTCCTCCGCTGCCCTGGCCGTATCCCGGGCGCGGTCGAAATCCGTATCGCTGAACGCATTGACCTGGGGATTGACGCGCTCGATACGGGCGACCACTGCGTCCATGACCTCGACAGGGGATATTTCCCTGTCGCGGATCAACGCCGCCATTTCGGTTGCGGGGGTAAAGCAGAGATCGTCGTTCGGCATGGCGGGCTTACAGTATTTGGACCAGTGAGGTTACTTCCTAGGCCGTCACCCCGACGCGGTCAAACCCGTGTCCGTTTACATTGCAATCCAGCCGGGTTTAAGCTGGTGAAAGAGCAAACATTCCGAGGAAGGACCCAGCTGATGTCCACCGTGATGGAACGCGAAGTCATCCCTTCCGGCAAGGCGCTTGGCGCGGAAGTCACCGGTATCGACCTTTCCAGGCCGCTGGACGGCGAGGGCGTTGAATTTCTCAAATCGGCCTGGCGCGACAATCTGGTGCTGCTGTTCCGGCATCAGAAGCTGGCGGATACGGACCTGCTGCGCATTGCCGAGGCGCTGGGGGGCGCGCAGGCGACGGGGTCGCGGCAGTATTTCGTCGATGCGGGCTACAAGGAAGGCTCCGCCCGGGTGTCCAAACTGCCCGGTATTTCCTATATCTCCAATCTGGACGAAGACGGCAAACCCTTCCTGAAAGCCGAACACGCGTCGGGCAGCCAGCGTCTGTTCTGGCATACCGACAATTCCTATGTCGAAAATCCGCCCAGCGGCAGTCTGCTGTATTCGCTGCAGGTGCCGGTGAACGGCGACGGCGAAACCCTGTTCGCCAATCAGTATATGGCCTATGATTCGCTGTCCGATGACATGAAGTCGCGGATTGCCGGGCTGCATGTCCGCCATGACAACAGCCGCAATACCGCCGGCGGCACCCGCCCGACCCGCAAGCTGCCGGCGACGCGGGACGAGGTCGACGGGCCGGTGCATCCGCTGGTCCGGGTTCACCCGCTGTCCGGCCGCAAGGCGCTGTATCTCGGCCGTCGCTACGCCGCGCCGTCCAGCTATATCGTTGAATTGCCGGAAGCCGAAAGCGACGCATTGCTCGACACCCTGTGGGCCCATGCGACGCGGCCGGAGTTGACCTGGGGGCATTCCTGGAAACCCGGCGAGGCGCTGCTGTGGGATAATCGCTGTACCCTGCACAGCCGGACTCCGGCCGATCACACCCAGCCGCGCGTCCTGCACCGGACGCTGGTCAAGGGTGAGGCCATTATCGGCGCCTGAAATACGGAGAACCTGTGTTCTATGGGTAGGTTTATCACTAATATCTGTTAAGCAAACGGTAATATTGTAGTGCCTACCTTAAGGAGTGGTTTTTATATAAAGTGATTCCCGGTTGTTCACGCGGGACCATTCTGGTCCGGCGCGGATGTTACGGGTTCGGAGGCATTGAGAGATGGACTGGCCAGCGCTTCCCGATGGTACCGTCGACTGGATGACTGTATTCCAGGCGCCCAGGACCGGTCTGATTTCGCAGATTGAACAATCGACGACATCCGCACAGCTCAAGGCCTGTTTCAGCGTGATTATCGAAGCATTGTTTTCCCGCAAGAACGATGCCGAAATCCGCGCCGTGTATCATCAGGTTTCCGAGGAACTGTTCGAAGACGAGGCCGATGACTCCGCGCTGGATGCGCAGAAAACCAAACTCCGGATGGTGATGATGCGCCTGATGAATGACCGCATGCAGCGGTCCCGCGCCCATGCCGCGGTAAAGGCGGGTTCGGGATCGGCGGAAGACGAAGCGCGCCTCGCGGACGTCAATCCGCTCGCGGCATTGCAGGAATAACCCGCATTCCGGGCGCTTTTACTTGACCCCCCATGCCTGAAACGGCACATTCCGGTCAATTCTCCAGTCCTGAATCATGGAGGAATCAATAAAAACATACCAAACATTGAACAGGGTTGGGGGATCCGATGAGCAAAAAATACAATACATTGATTCTGGGCGCATCTTACGGTTCGCTGCTGGCGATCAAGATGCTGATGGCCGGACATTCGGCGAAAATGGTCTGTCTGCCGGACGAAGCGAAGCTGATCAACGATGACGGGCAGCGGGTCCGCATGCCGGTGCGCGGCCGCGACGGGCTGGTCGAAATCGACTCGCGCGACCTGCCGGGAACATTGTCCGCCGCGGCGCCGGACGCCGTCGACCCGAAGGACTATGATCTCATCGCCCTGGCCATGCAGGAACCGCAGTACCGGTCGCCCGGCGTGCGCGAATTGCTGGACAAGGTGGCGAAATCGGGCGTGCCCTGCATGTCGATCATGAATATGCCGCCGCTGCCTTACATGGCACGGATCCCGGGGCTGGATACCGAAACGCTGAAGCAGTGTTATACGGACCCGACGGTCTGGGACAGTTTCGATCCCAAAATGATTACCCTGTGCAGCCCCGACCCGCAGGCGTTCCGCCCGCCAGAAGAACCGACGAATGTGCTGCAGGTCAGCCTGCCAACCAATTTCAAGGCGGCGCGTTTCGAAACCGATGCCCATACTGCCATTCTGCGCCAGTTGCAGGCGGATATCGAAGCCATCCGCTTCGATCCCGGCGACGGCGAAATCGAACTGCCGGTAAAGCTGAAAGTGTATGATTCGGTTTTCGTTCCGCTTGCGAAATGGAGCATGCTGCTGACCGGCAATTACCGCTGTGTTCAGGAAAATGACATGCGCGCGATCAAGGATGCGGTGCATAGCGATCTGGACAGGTCGCGCGAGGTTTATAACTGGGTCACCTCTGTCGTCCATGCGATGGGCGCGGATGTGGCGGATCAGGTGCCGTTCGAAAAATATGCCAATGCAGCCAACGGGTTGGCCAAGCCGTCTTCGGCGGCCCGGGCCCTGGCGGCCGGCGCGCCGAATATCGAACGGGCCGATTGCCTGGTGCGGACAATCGCGCTGCAGAAGGGGATGAGCCTGGATACAGTCGACGAAACTGTCGGCCTGGTGGAAACCTGGCTGGCCCGGAACCGCGCCAAGGCGACCTGATCGTTTCGAGGGCGGAATAATCGAGACGCGCCGCCGTGCTGTCCTGAACGGCGCGGCGGCGTATTCCCTTCCGGCCCGGGTTCGTTAATGCAGGTCGCCAAATCCCGATTGTTCGCGATAGGTCCGGCCAACCTCCTCGCACTTCGCAGGATCTCTCGCCAGGGTCTGTGACATTTTCAGGAACATCTGCGTCAGGGCGCCGTTTTCCTCGGGTTGCATCACCTGCCGGGCATAATCTGCAAAGGTCAATGCGTCGTCGCATTGCTCCTTCATAATCGCCATCCGGGCAAGTCTGAGCCACGATGTCGCATCGAAAGGGTTATAGTCTACGGACTGGTCAAGCGAACCCCAGGCTGCATCGAAGCGATGTTTGGCTTCCATGCCACCGGGGTTCGTGAAAAGCACCGTGCCCCGGAGCGCCAGCAGATAACCGTATTCGGTATCCGGGGCGAATTCAACGTCCTGTTGCAGGGTATCCATGCGGGTGCTGAAATGGCCCAGGAAGACATGGGCGTATTGCCGCCGGATAATCTGTGTCAGTGCAGTCCGGAACAGAAGCGCCGCAAACGCCCTGTCTTCCGCGCTGAGCCGGGCCTGGTGGTCGCCAAGGCCGGCTGGCAGATCCAGCGGGTTATCCTGTTCCAGCTGCCGGGAATACTGGAACCTGTCCCGCTGCGGTTCGTCGCAAACCTCGAAGGTGAGCGCCGGGAACGAAACCGTCGCAGCGACCAATGCCAGAACGGCCAGTATGAAGCGATGCATTCCCTCCTTCCCTGACGATCACAGGTGGTTAATTCCATTCAAATACTAATCTTGGTATTTCATGTTCCTATTTTGTCCACAAAAAACCAAACGCTACTTGCAACAGAAGGGACGGATTGTCCGGAGCGGGTAAAGCGGCGTATAACACGCCATTCATACGGGACAACGACATGCTCCATCACCGGTTACGAGGGCTGGCGCGCCATGCATCGGTTGCCGCAGCCTCCGGACCGGTGCTGCTGGTTCACATTTATTCGGAGAATAACGGTTGAGCGAATCCGACTCTGCCAAGCAGCGGCGGCCTGGTGGCGGCTGGAAGGCCATTGTCATCTGGCTTGCGGTATCGCTGGCGATGGGGGTGCTGTGCTGGTACCTCGACGGCCCGGATGCGGTTGAGGCCTCGCTCGACAATTATGTCTCCCAGATCCTCAACCTGATTCCCCGCATGTCCGCGGCCGTGCTGATCGGCGGTTTCATTCAGGTTCTCGTCCCGCGCAGCCTGGTTGCCCGCTGGCTCGGTGACGGTGCCGGTTTCCGCGGTATCCTGATCGCCACCGGCGTTGGCGCGTTGACTCCTGGCGGGCCGATGCTGGCCTTCCCGCTGGTCTTGGTGCTGCGCAACTCGGGCGCTTCGCTGACTTCGGTCATCACCTTCATCACGGCCTGGGCCGTGCTCGGCATCCATCGAATCGTCATGTGGGAACTGCCTTTCATGGGCACCGAATTCGCCGCCGTCCGCTATATATCCTCAATCCCGCTACCGATCATCGCCGGGCTGACCATCATGCTGATCACTCATTTCATCGGCGACCGCAAACCGGATGACACGCCAGGAAGCCCACCCGAAACGCCGCGGGGTGCCGCATGAATATCGATGCCAGCATCTACATCCTGTGGGGTGTGGTCGGGTTTCTGGTCCTGCTGACCTGGTACAAGCAGGGCCCGCAGGGCGTGCGCGAAGGATTCACCGGCGCGTTCAATCTTGGCAAGGTGGTGATCCGCATTGTGCCCTTTGCCCTGCTGGCGGCGATGCTGCTGGCGCAGATGATCCCGCAACAGATCATTGCCGGCGTGATCGGCGCCGAATCCGGATTGACCGGAATCGTCATCGCCTCACTGGCCGGCGGGCTGGTGCCCAGTGGCCCCTTCCTGTCCTTCCCGCTGGCGCTCTCGCTCTACCACACCGGGGCGGGCCTGCCGCAACTGATTGCCTTCATCACCGGATGGTCGGTCTATGCCAGCTTCCGTGTCATCGTCTGGGAACTGCCGATGATGGGCACACGGTTCACCCTCATCCGGCTTGCCGCCTCCGCGATCCTGCCGGTGGTTGCGGGTATCCTAGCGGGCCTGATGTACGAGCTGCTCTAGGAGCAGCGGTTACATTCTGTTTTGCCGGTCCGGTGCGTGCCCGCGTCATTCGAGGGCAATACCTTTGGGCAGGCCTTCTCCCGGCAGTGTATTCAGGAACGGCGGGGTCGCCGCCATCCGGTCCGAAAGCCCTTGAATCCGGGGACAGGCCATGCGCGCAAAGAAATTCGGGCGTTTCTCCATCCCGAACTGCCAGAACGCGGCAACTGCTATATCCGCCTGGCTCATGCGGTCGCCGACAAACCAGTTTCCGGCCAGGCGGGTTTCCAGCCACTGAAACCCGTCGCTGACCTGCCGGTCACACATCTCTGTCCAGGGGCGGTAGACCATTTCTCTGGGGCGCAGGTGATGTTCGTAGAGGGATGATGTCAGCTTCTCGGCGGCACCCGCGGCGACCGCGGCCGCGGCATCCTTGCGGTGGCGGATCGCCT
>CAXBEC010000186.1:0-6307 GCA_963974145.1 uncultured Alphaproteobacteria bacterium
GCGACCATTCCGGCGCCGAGCACATTGGCGAGCAGCATGTCGCGGGCAAAGCCGAGGACCCGGCTCATCATGGTCCAGCCGCCAACGGTCGCAATGGAACGGAAGAGTGCCATATCCCTGTCTAGCGGATATTAACGGCGCGAAAAAGGCGGATCACTTTGCGGTGGCGGCCACTTTCTTCGCCTCTTTTGCTGGCGGCTTTTTTCGCGCCTTTTTCGGCTCTATCTGTTTCGGGCCTTCAAGCGCCTCAAGCAGCATTCTGTCAATCTGCTTCAGCTGGTCGGGGTGGTCGATTTTGGTGCCGAACAGGTTCTTCACGTAGAAGACGTCGACGACACGTTCGCCGAATGTCGAAACCTTCGCCGAAGCGACCTGGAGGTTCAGGTCGTGCAGGGCACGGGTCAGGTCATAAATCAGGCCGGGCCGGTCCCGACCGTTAACCTCGATGACCGTATGGGTATTGCTCGCCTTGTTGTCGATGAAGACCTGGGGCGCGACCTTGAAGATCCGTGTCCGGCTGGGCAGCGGGCTGCGTTTCGATAATTCGTCTGCCATATCGAACTGACCGCGCAGCGACAGCTCGACCCGTTCCACCAGCCGCGCCAGATTTGCCGGGCTGACGATTGCCGCCCCGGCGGTGTTCTGAATCCAGAACGTATCCAGCGCCATACCATCCATCAGGGTATTGATTCGCGCGTCCACGATGGTTGAACCTGTAACCGAAATGGCCGCCGCGATTTTATTGAACAGACCCGGGTGATCGGCAGTATAGACCGTCAACTCGGTAACCGCATGGTCCAGATTGTTGCGGGCGTCGACAGCCAGCTTCTGCGCATTGGCATCGGCATCACGTATCATTCTGGCGTGCTGGACAAGCGTTTCCAGGTCGTAGAACAACCAGTACGACGGTTCACCGCGGCTGACATGGGCTTCGCGATCAGCCTGGGGCCAATCCGCGAGCGCATCAGATACGCTGTCGCGGATTTTTGCTGCCCGGTCGCGCGACCGGCTGCTGTCAAAGCCGCCGGACATGGCTGATTCCGATTGGTAATACAGTTCGCGCAGCAGCGTCGCCTTCCAGTTATTCCAGCGACCGGGGCCGACAGCGCGAATATCTACTGCGGTCAGGCATAGCAGCAATCGCAGCCGTTCCGGCGATTGCACCAATTCGGCAAAATCCGTGATGGTCTTGGGGTCATCAAGGTCGCGTTTGAACGCTGTGTTTGACATTTCGAGGTGGTGCCGCACCAGCCAGGCCACGGTTTCCGTTTGCGCCGGCGTGAACCCGAAACGCGGACACAGTCGCTCCGCTACCTTTGCGCCCAGCTCGGAATGGTCGCCGCCACGGCCCTTGGCGATGTCATGCAGCAATACGGACATGTAAAGCACTTCACGCGACAGAACCTTGTGGATGATGTCGCTGGCAACGGGCAGTTCGTCCGTCAGTTCGCCGCGCTCAATCTGGCTGAGGGTGCCAATGGCGCGGATCGTGTGCTCGTCGGTCGTATAGACGTGATACATGTCGTATTGCATTTGCGCCACGACACGGCCGAAATCGGGCAGGAATTTGCCCAGCACGCCAGCTTCGTTCATCCGCCGCAGGGTCAGATCCGTGTCCTGCTTCGCCGTGAGAATTTTCATGAACAGGGTGCAGGCTTCCGGATCCAGCCGGAGCGTCTTGTCGATCCGCCTCAGGCTGCGGGTCATCGTCTGCAACGCGTCTGGATGTATATCCAGCCTGTTGCGCTGTGCGACATCGAACAGCCGAATCATATCGATCGGATGTTCCGTAAAATGTTTGGGCGACGCCACGTTGACCCGCCCGGCGGTCACGGGGAAACCTTCGATTTCGCGATTCCACAAGCCGAGGCGCGGCAGGGAAAACCGCCGTTGGCGCTGCTGGCGCGCTTCCAGTGCGGCGCAGAAAATGCGCGTCAGATCACCGACATCCTTGGCAACCAGGAAGTAGTGACGCATGAACCGTTCGACACCCAGCATCCCGGCCCGGTCCGTGTATCCCATGAGACGCGCCAGTTCCGGCTGGACATCAAAGGTCAGGCGCTCTTCGGGCCGACCGGCCAGATAATGCAGATGGCATCGCACCGTCCAAAGGTAGGCCTGCGCCTTGTCGAAGCGGGCGACTTCCTTGGATGTGAAAACGCCCTTTTCGATCAGCGCGGAAACACTGTCGACCTGGTAAAGATATTTGGCGATCCAGAACAGGGTCTGCAGATCGCGGATGCCACCCTTGCCTTCCTTGATATTGGGTTCCAGCACATAGCGCGTGTCGCCCATCTGCTTGTGGCGTTCATCGCGTTCATGCAGCTTCGCATCGACGAATTCCGTGCCGGTATCTGCCGCAACTTCGGTCCAGAAACGCTTGCGAAGTTCCAGATACAGGCTCTGCTCGCCCCAGACATATCGCGATTCCAACAGCCCGGTCCGGATCGTGATGTCGGATTTTGCCTGGCGGACGCATTCATCCAGTGAGCGCGTCGCGTGGCCGACCTTCAAACCAAGGTCCCAAAGCATGTACAGGATATGCTCGACGATCTGTTCGCTGCGGCCTGTCTTTTTGTATGGTAGTACGAACAGCAGATCGACATCCGATTTCGGTGCCAGTTCGCCGCGGCCATAGCCGCCATATGCGACGACACAAACCTGGTCGCCGGCTGTCGGGTTGGCGGCAGGGTAAATCTTTTCGGTGGCGACGTCGTAGATTGTCCGTATCAACTGATCGATCAGGTGGCAGGCGCCCTGAACACAGAGTTCGCCATCATGGTCCTCTTCGAACCGGCCGCGAACTGCCGCGACACCCGCGTCCAGCGCTTCCCGGTAGCAGGCCAGCAGGGCTGCGCCGCGTTCCGAATCTTTCAATCCGGTCAGCGCGACCGCCGCCTCGGTCAGTGCAAGGCGGTCGATGATCTTTCGTGTTCCACGCAGTGTTTTCATGGCCATAACCTGTTAGCGGAAGCGGTAAATAGCAAGGCGGGGTTAATTTTTCGCAAGCAAGCCACGCAGATGATACAGATATTCCAGCGCTTCCCGGGGTGTCATGCTGTCGGGATCGGTATCCGACAGTTCTGATTCGACTGCGGATTCAACCGGTTGCGCGGCTGTGGGCCGGGAAGCGGCGGCAAACAGCGGCAGGTCATCGGACAGTCGCGCAAGGGTGCCGGACTGTTCCCCTTTCTCCAGTTCCGCCAGAACCTCGCCCGCCCGTTCCACCACGGCAGAGGGCAGACCCGCCAGTTTGGCAACATGAATGCCGTAGGACCGGTCGGCAGCGCCCGGCGCCACGGAATGCAGGAACACAACATCGCCATTCCATTCCTTTACCTGCATCGTATGTGGCGACAGTGACGCCAGCCGTCCTGTCAGCCCCGTCAGTTCATGGTAATGGGTGGCAAACAGAGCGCGGCAACGGTTCACGTCATGCAGGTGTTCGACACAGGCCCAGGCGATGGACAATCCGTCATAGGTCGCTGTCCCCCGGCCGATTTCGTCCAGGATCACCAGCGAACGCGGACCCGCCTGATTCAGGATCGACGCCGTTTCGACCATTTCAACCATAAACGTGGACCGGCCCCGCGCCAGGTCGTCCGCGGCGCCGACCCGGCTGAACAGGCGATCGACGATACCGATCGTCGCCGATGCTGCCGGGACGTATGACCCCATCTGCGCCATGATGGCGATAAGGGCATTCTGGCGCAGGAAGGTGCTTTTCCCGGCCATGTTGGGTCCGGTTATCAGCCAGAGCCGCCGATCCTCCGCAAGATCGCAGTCATTCGGGACAAATTCCGCGCCGTCCAGGGCGTCTTCCACGACGGGATGCCGACCGCCCCTGATATCGAAGACCGGGGCGTCATCAAATTCGGGGCGGCAATAATGCCGTGCCTGCGCAAGGTCGGCCAGCGCTGCCGCGACATCCAGTGATGCCAGGCCATCTGCCGTGGCGGCAATGCTTTCGGACCGCGCCGTCACTTCATTGACGAGGTCGTCGTACAGGGCGAGTTCGATTGCCAGTACCTTGTCCGCCGCTTCAGAAATATCGCGGGCCAGGTCGGCCAGTTCAACGGTCGAATACCGCATTGCGCTAGCCAGCGTCTGGCGATGGATAAAGGCTTCCGTCATCTTGTCGGCGTGGCGAGGCGTAATTTCAATGAAGTATCCCAGCACGTTATTGTGCTTGATCTTCAGGCTGTCGATACCGGTTTCTTTCCGATAACGGCTTTCCAGATTGGCAATCAGCCGCCGCCCTTCGTCGCGCAGTTTGCGGAACTCATCCAGTTCCGGCGAATAGCCGGGCGCGATAAAGCCGCCGTCGCGGGCCAGAAGCGGAAGGTTTTCCGCCAGCGCCCGGCCCAGCCGGTCCCGCAGCGTGTCATGCGGGCCGAGCGCCCGTTGCGACGCCGCCACGCCGTCCGGCGGCATTAGATCAGGGTTCGCCAGCAATTCATGGATATCTGCCGCGACACCCAAACCGTCACGGATTGACGCGAGATCGCGCGGGCCACCCCGGTTTACCGTCAGTCGTGACAGGGCGCGCATCATATCGGGACAATGGCGCAGATGACCCACCAGGTCGGTGCGAACCGTCGATGCATCGATAAAAAACCCGATCATGTCCAGCCGGGTTGCAATTACATCCGCATCGGTTACAGGCGCTGAAAGTCGCGCCGCCAGCAGGCGCGCACCGGGACCGGTAACGGTGCGATCAATGGCCGCGAGAAGGCTGCCCTGGCGGCCGCCGCTTAGGCTCCGGGTCAGCTCCAGGCTGTTCCGAGTCGCCGCGTCAATTTCCAGTACCGCGCCGGCCGCCAGTCGACGAGGCGGCGACAGGCGCGGCATGTTGCCGTACTGGGTCAGCGCGACATAGTCGACCAGCGCGCCCGCCGCCGCGAGTTCCATGCGTTCGAACGTGCCGAATCCGTCCAGCACCGCGACGTCATACAGGGCTTCCAGTCGCCGCCGACCGTTTTCAGAATCGAACCGGCTGCCCGGCAGCGGCGACAGGATGTTTTTCCACTGTGTGAATACATCGAAGAGTTCCGGATTTTCCAACATCCGTTCCGGAACAATCAGTTCGCCCGGTGATACCCGTGCCAGGACCGCCGCCACACCCGCCGCCTCGACCTGCTGGACGGAGAATTCGCCGGTCGACATATCGAGCCAGGCGAAACCCATCCGGCCACCGGCTTCGGCCAGGGCTGCCAGATGGTTATGCGCGCGGGCATCGAGCAGGACTTCTTCCGTCAGTGTTCCGGGTGTTACCAGCCGGACGATTTCCCGTTTCACGACCGACTTCGGCCCGCGCTTTTTCGCTTCGGCGGGGTTTTCAATCTGCTCGCAGACGGCAACCTTGAAGCCCTCGCGGATCAGGCGCGAAAGATAGGTGTCGGCGGCGTGAACGGGCACACCGCACATCGGTATATCGTTGCCCTGGTGGGCGCCGCGCTTGGTCAATGCGATATCCAGCGCAGCAGACGCCTGGACCGCATCGTCGAAGAACAGTTCGTAGAAGTCGCCCATACGATAGAACAGCAGGCAATCGGGTTGCTGCTGTTTGATCGCGAGGTATTGCGCCATCATCGGCGTCGCGGCAGGCTTGTGAGCGGGGCTGTTCATGTTGCGTGTTCATAGCACGTGATAGCAGCGCCCCCAAAGCCTCCGGTCAGCGAAGCGAACCGCCGGATCGTAACGGTTCCCGCCACATAATTCCTTGCCATGATCGCGAATATGGCGTTTAGCTGCTATAAAGTTCGCAATCATGGCTACTGCATTCATATTGCAGTGCAATAATCGTTATGAGGGGGAGGGGCACGGCCTCTATCAATTGCAAATGTCTAACGGAAGATCATTGGAAGAAGAAGCGCTCGAGTTCCACGCAAAGGGACGTCCGGGCAAACTTGCGGTCATGGCGACCAAACCGCTGACGACGCAACATGAACTCGCTCTGGCCTATTCGCCTGGGGTCGCATTTCCCTGTCTGCATATTGAAAAGGATCCCGACCTTGCCTTTGACTATACCAACAAGGGCAACGTCGTCGCGGTCATCACCAACGGTACAGCAGTTCTCGGCCTCGGCAATATCGGTGCGATGGCCGCGAAACCCGTGATGGAAGGCAAGGGCGTTCTGTTCAAGCGCTTCGCGGATATCGACGGTATGGATATTGAAGTCGACACGGAAAACGTCGACGAGTTCGTGAATTGTGTCCGGTACCTCGGCAAGACCTTCGGCGGAATCAATCTGGAAGACATCAAGGCGCCGGAATGTTTCATCATCGAACAGCGCCTGCGCGAATTG
>CAXBEC010000187.1:0-6274 GCA_963974145.1 uncultured Alphaproteobacteria bacterium
GTCCTTACCTTTCCCAAGGGGGCGTCGGGCGATAATGCCCGTATCCTGGAAATCGTACGCGCGGAAATCCCTGCGGAATCGCTGAAGGGGCAGAACCGCGGGATTATCGCACGCCAGGTTAAGGCCATCGTGGATCGGGAAATTGCGGCATCCGGTGCGGTTATGAATCTGTTGCAGCAGCGCGACATGGTGACGGAAATCGTCAACACCCTGCATGTCAGTCAACCGGTGCGGCCGGCGGGGCCATCATCGGTCGGTCAGCGCTTTCCCGATGCGGCCGCAATCGAGCGTCCGTCGGCGTCGTCGATTGCCTCGCTGTTGCTGACACCTGAATCCGACGAAACGATCAATGAGGATCCGAAAAGCCGGAACCAGAACAAGAGCAAGGAAAGTGTCGAGGAAGCGGCGTTGCGCGTTCGTCCGATCCTGCTGGAACGGATCGATCCCGTCGCCGCGATGAAACTGACTCGCAAGGAACTGGCCCGGCAGGTTGGCGAAATCGTCGGCGAATTGCTGCACGAGGAAAGCATCCAGCTGAACCAGCTGGAACAGCGCGACCTTGTCACCACACTGGTCAACGACATGATGGGCCTTGGCCCGCTTGAACAGTTGCTGGCGGACGACAAGGTCACCGATATCATGGTGAACGGACCCAAGCAGGTCTATATCGAAAAGGGCGGCAAGCTGACGCTCACCGATATCACCTTCCGCGATAACGCCCACTTACAGGGAATTGCGTTGCGTATCGTCACACGCATTGGGCGGCGCGTCGATGAAACCAGCCCGATGTGCGACGCACGCCTGGAAGATGGCAGCCGCGTCAATATCATCATTCCGCCGCTGGCGATTGACGGCGCGTCGATTTCCATCCGGAAATTCGCCAAGAAGAAAATCACGCTGGACACGATGGCGCGGCAAAAGAACATATCCGACCAGATGGCGACGGTCATGAAGATCGCTGCCCGATGTCGGTTGAACATCCTGATATCCGGCGGTACCGGTTCCGGGAAAACGACCCTGCTGAACGCGTTCAGCCGCATGATCGACCAGGGTGAACGTATCGTGACGATCGAGGATGCGGCCGAACTGCAATTGCAGCAGCCGCATGTGGTGCGGTTGGAAACCCGTCCGGCGAACCTCGAAGGGCATGGCGAAGTGAGCATCGGCGACCTGCTGCGGAACTCCCTGCGAATGCGTCCCGACCGTATTATCCTCGGCGAGTGTCGTGGCGCGGAAGCGGTCGACATGCTGCAGGCGATGAATACGGGCCATGAGGGATCGATGTCCACGATCCACGCCAACCGCCCGCGCGAGGCGCTGACGCGGCTTGAAAACATGTTTGGCATGGCCGGGATGAACATGCCCATGCATGCGGTGCGGACCCAGATCGCCTCGGCGCTCGACCTGATCGTGCAGGTCAGCCGGATGCGCGATGGTATCCGCCGGGTGACCCATGTCACGGAGGTCGTCGGCATCGAAGGCGAGACAATCACGATGCAGGACCTGTTCACCTTTGATTATGAAGGCGAAGACCGGGACGGTATTCTGATGGGGACGTTCAAGTCCTCCGGTCTGCGGCCGGCATTTTCCGAGAAAGCGGCCTATTACGGTCTCGAGCGGCCGCTGGTTGAAGCGATATGACAGACCTGTTGCTGGAAATCAGGGCGCTGGAGTGGCAGGCGCTGGCGATGATGGGCTCGGCCATGGCAACCGTTTGCCTGCTGGTTTTCGTCGTGTCGTCGGCGACGAACCGGGCGCGCAAGCGGCGCGAGCGCCGCCTGGCCCGCGTTGTCCTGCCGTCCACCGGCCGCCGGATTCACCAGGATACCGGCAGCCTGCGCCGCAAGAACGATTCGGGCGCCCTGGAAACGGCAATTGGAAAACTGGTTCCCAAGCCCCAGGAACTCAAGAAACGGCTGGCGCAGACCGGTTACCCGATCCGCATTGGCCATTACGCCATGGCGGTCGCCGTGATTGCCGTTATCGACGGGTTTTCGATCTGGGCGACGATGGGGATGCCGGTCGGTGTCGCCGTGCTGCTCGGCATTGCGACGGGGGTGGCGCTGCCGCAATTGCTGATCAAGAGCGTGATCAAACGGCGGCAGGAGAAATTCACCAAGGAATTTCCCGAAGGGATCGATGTGATCGTGCGCGGGTTGCGCGCCGGGCTGCCCGTTTCGGAATCGATCGTCAATGTCGGCCGTGAACTGACGGGGCCGGTTCGCGATGTTTTCGCCGCCGTGGCAGAGCGGCTGAATTTCGGCGACCCCGTCGAACAGGCGGTCAGCGAAGTCACCTACATGATGGATACACCGGAACTGAAGTTCTTCGGCATCAGCCTGTCGATCCAGCGCGAGACGGGCGGCAACCTGGCCGAAACCCTGTCCAACCTGGCCGATATCCTGCGCCGGCGACGGCAGATGAAGCTGAAGATCAAGGCGCTGTCGTCGGAAGCGCGCGCCAGCGCCTATATCCTGGGGTCGCTGCCCTTCGTGATGTTCGGGCTGCTCTATATGGTCAACAACAAATACATCATGCAGCTTTTCGAGGACCCGCGCGGCATTGTCATGGTGAGCGTCGGGCTGGTCATGATCTTCTTCGGCGCCTTCGTCATGGCCCGAATGGTGAATTTTGAAATATGAATATTGAGGAACTGCTTTCCCAGGGTCCCGTGACGGGGACCCATATCGCCCTGGTTGCGGCGGCTGCGGCGTTTTTTGCCGTAATGACTTTCTGGCGCACCCTGCTGGAGCGGACACCGGTACACCGGCGGATCAATGCGCTGGCGGATCGCCGGGAGGCGCGTCGGCAGGGTCTGCTGGCGGCGCAACGGCGTGGCGCCACCACGAGCCGCAGCGTCGGCCTGGCGCGGCAGATCGTCGAGAAGCTGAAGCTCAAGCGCGGCGAAACGGCGGAGAAGGCGGCAAAGAAACTGGTCCGCGCCGGGTTCCGGTCGAGCGATGCCATTGTCATCTACCTGGCGCTGAAACTTTGCCTGCCGCTGGCGTTCGGCGCGCTCGCGGCGATCGCATTCTACAGCCTGGACTTCATGTCGCTTGGCAAGCAGATGAAGCCTCTTGCGGCTATCGGGTCCGTGCTGGCGGGATTCTATCTGCCGGAACTGTTCATCCGCAATATTTCGGACAAGCGCCGGGAAAAGCTGGTCAAGGCATTGCCCGACATGCTCGACCTCATGGTGATCTGCACCGAGGCGGGTTCCAGCCTTGATGCCACGCTGTTCCGGGTCTCCCGCGAACTCCGCGACGCCTCGCCGGAAATGGCCGAAGAGGTCGAACTGACCGGGATCGAACTGGGCTTTCTGCCGGACCGGCGGCAGGCCTTCGACAATTTCTGCACCCGGACCGGGATCAAGCATATCGATGCCCTGGTCAGCACGCTGGTCCAGACTGAAAAATACGGTACGCCGCTGGCCCAGTCGCTGCGCGTGCTGGCCCGAGAGCTGCGCGACGAGCGGCTGATGGAGGCCGAATCCAAGGCGGCCCGCCTGCCGGCGACGCTGATGATCCCGATGGTTATCTTCATCCTGCCGACCCTGTTCGTGGTGCTGATCGGGCCGGGCGCGCTGAACATCATCGACGGGTTCAGCAAGCTGTAAACGGCGGTCCCGCGCTCTACGCGGATCAATCCCGTTGCAACAGTTGCGTCATGCCGGTAACGCCCGCACCGATGGCAAACAGCCCGTAGGCAAGCTGGTAACTGCCGCCCAGCGCCAGGATGCCGCTGAACACCAGAGGCCCGGTCACCACGGCGGTGAAGCACACGAACAGATACCCGCCCATGATATAGCCGACCTGGTCGGCGGGGATGGCGCGCGATACCTCCGCCATGCCGACCCCGTTCCAGCCCGATGCCGTTGATCCCAGCAACAACGCCACGACATAGAACGCAGCGACGGGCGTGTCCTTCGTGAACAGCGACAGCGCGATGCAGCCGCCGCACATCAGCAGTCCGGCGATGCCCAGCAGCTTCACCGGCGGGATGATGCCGTCGGCGATGGCGCCAAGCGCCGGCCGGGCGACCACGCCGGCCATATGCGCCGCAGCGTATATCCCGGCCGCCTGCGCGCTGGAAAGGCCGATTTCCTGATACAGATAGGCGACCAGGAACGTGGATAATGCAAACTGGATATAGATGAAGGACAACGAGGCGATGCACATCCGTCTTGTGCGGCGTTCCGACAGGACCGCGCGCAGCGGCGCCAGTGGCGATCCCAGGGGGCGTCCCCGACCCTTCTCGGCCCGGCCGGAATCCCAGTTCCGTTTCATCCCCTGCATCAGGACCATGCCGACAAGGCCGACGACGCCGATCCCAAGCAGCGACGCCCGCCAGCCGAACGGTTCGACCAATACGATCACGACCCCGCCGGCCAGCACGCTGCCCAGCGGCATGCCCGACTGTTTCAGCGAGAAGGCAACATTGCGGAACCGGTCCGGCGTGTAGCGGGCGAGGATTTCCGAACTCGCCGCCGAATTCGGCCCATAGCCGATTCCGAGCAGCAGCCCGCCGACGAACAGTGCCGCCACGCCGGACAGGGTGATCATCGCTATGCCGATAGCACCGAGCAACAGGCAGAGCTGCACCACGCCGACGGCGCCGAACCGCCCGATGACCGCGCCGCTCATCAGTGAGCAGAACATCGAGGCACTGAACATCACGCCGGTGAACACGCCAATCGATTTTGCCTCGACGCCCAGTTCCGCCCCCGCGATGGGGGCGATTACGGGCACGACGAGCACACAGAGCGACAGCAGCCCCTGCACGCAGAGCAGCGCGGTCATCGGAATGACGAAGCGGTAACCCTGCGGCCGCGAATCAGTCTCCGTCACGCCCGTTTGTCCTTTTGTGTCAATGGCCGGCCAGCACCGCGTCGGCGATTTTTTCGGCCGTCATGATGGTCGGGATGTTGGTGTTGGCGCAGGGCACGCGCGGAAAGATCGAGGCGTCGACCACCCGCAATCCCTGGATATCACCGCGCACCTTGCCCGTGGAGGTCGTGACTGCCATCGGATCGCCATCACGGCCCATCCTGCAGGTACAGGATGAATGCCAGACACCGGTGACCGTGCGCCGGACATAGGCTTCCAGCGCGTCGTCATCGGTCATCAGCAGGTCCATGCTGTCGCCTTCGGTGATCACCTTTTCGATCAGCGAACCTCGCATCCAGGCCGGGCCGTCCATCAGTCTGGCGGCCACGCCGGTGATGAACCTGTTACGCGGCGTCACCACGCCGACCTTGCGCACTTTCTCGCTGTAGCTGGAGGGGAAGGTGTTGCTGCTAGCCGCCTGCATCTCGGGCGTCGCATAGACCCGGCCCAGCATCCGCACCGTCTTCATCAGCCGGTCGACATCGCGCCGGTCGGACAGCATGTTGAATTCGACGGTCGGTTCGGCCCGCCAGTCTTTTGAATTCAACTGCACCTGCCCTGTGGAGTAGGTCTTGTTGACGAAGGCGAGCGTCGAGCCCAGCCGTTCGCCGACCGGATGCCAGGCGGATTTTGCAATCGTGGCGACGAACATGTCGCCTTGCGGGCAGTCGCCGATTTCCGACGAAAACCGCAGCCCGACATGGATATGCCGGCGCGTCGCCTTGTCCAGCCGCGATTCCGGCGGCAGATAGGCGGAAATCGCCACGGTCGGATGCTCCATCAGGTTCTGACCGACCCCGGCCAGCGCCGAGCGAACCTCGATCCCCATATCCTTCAGATGCCCGACCGGCCCGATGCCGGACCGCAGCAGCATGGCGGGCGAATGCAGCGCGCCGCAGCAGAGGATGATTTCCTTCGCGTGGAGTGTCTCGGACTGGCCCCGGTGATTGATAACGACACCCGTGGCTCTGGTGCCCTCGAACAGGATCTCCTGCACCCGCGTTTCGGCGCGGATTTCAAGATTCTTGCGCATGCGCGTGCCGGGGTCGAGATAGCCGATGGCGGTGGAAACCCGCCGGTCATAGGCATTGGAAATCGTGATCGGGAAATAGCCGTCGCGGAATTCGCCGTTCTGGTCGGGCAGGTATTCGAAGCCCAGCGACTTGTATGCTTCTGCCGCCGCCTTGGCATAGCCGGACCACAGATCGTCGAACAGCCGGCGGATCGGAATCCGGCCCTGATTGCCGTGATATGTCGTATCGTCGGGGAAATCCAGGTCGCGTTCCAGCTTGCGGAAATAGGGCAGGACATCGTCCCAGCCCCAGCCTTCCGCGCCCATGTCGCGCCAGTCGTTGTAATCATGCGGCGCGCCGCGATTGGCCATCTGC
>CAXBEC010000188.1:0-6257 GCA_963974145.1 uncultured Alphaproteobacteria bacterium
GTGAAATACGAAGACGCCGAGCCGATCCGCCTGCAATATGGCGAGCGGGTGCGGTTCAAATTCGTCAACGAGACGATGATGACACATCCGATGCACCTGCATGGCATGTGGTCGATCCTGGATACCGGCGCCGGTAAATGGAACCCGGTCAAACATGTGGTCAGCGTATCGCCCGGCACTACCGTCTACATGGAAACGGAAGTGGACGCTCCGGGTCAATGGGCCTTCCACTGTCATCTGGCCTACCATGCGGCGGCAGGCATGTTCCGCAAGGTCATCGTCGAAGGCGGCCCGAAATCCGCGCAACTCGAAACCACCCGGTGAGGATCAGCACATGAAAAACAATCTTTTGACCATCATGCTCGCTGGTGTGGCTATCGCATCATTGTTGTCGCCATTGCAGGCCCAGGAAACCGGGCTGGTTTTCTACGGCTTCCAGATGGAGGAACTTGAATACCGTCTGGGCGAAGGCGAGGACAGGACCGCGGTGTGGAATGGTGACGCCTATGTCGGCACCGACGAACTCAAACTCCGCTGGCTCGGCCAGGGTGAATACAACACGAGAACCGATACGCTGGAGCGGATGGAGAACAGGCTCGTTCTCCAGAAGCCGGTCTCCGACTTTTTTGACCTGAAAGCGGGTGTTCGGCTGGATACGCCGGACGGCGCCGACCGCTGGTTTGGTGTGCTAGGCATCGCAGGTCTTGCCAAGCAATGGTTCGAGATCGATGCGGACCTGTTCGTCAGCGAGACGGGCGACGCCTCCGCGCGGCTTGATGTCGAATACGAGTTGCTGCTGACCAACCGGCTGATCCTGACCCCTTCCGCCGAAATCGACGTTGCGTTCTCCGAAGACCGGGAAATCGGAATCGGGTCGGGGGTGAACGGTGTCGAGGTCGGGTTACGGCTCAGCTACGACGTCGTGGACCGTGCGATCTCGCCCTATATCGGCGTTGTTTATGAACGGAAACTCGGCGACACCGCCGATTTTGCGAAAGAGGAAGGCGAGGACGCCGCGGCCTGGTTCGCCGTCATCGGTACGAAACTCATGTTCTGACGAAGGCCTGAGTGGCCCGGCTGTCGAATGGCATTCCAGTTGTGGAAACCATCGGCAGCCTTTTCTCAGTTTTGACGAATCCGGTCTCGGCAAAACGGAACTTTGCGTTTGGCGACGGCGGTCATGTTGAAAGAATGAATCGTGATATTCCCGTTTACAGACCTTCATAGGTTAGCTGACAACTTCGTCATTGGCGCGTTCGAACATACCCACTGGTGGCTGCATCTGGTGGTGCACATTGTAGTATTTGCTGGCCCGCTGGCGCTTCTGGCGGTGCTTGCGACATGGTGCTTGCGCACCCTGCGCCGATACCGAAGTGCTATCCTGCGAGATGCGAGGGTACCTGCAGATCTTGGTCGCAGCGCGCTCGTTCCCGGCATCTTCCGTTATCTTCGTCGCCAGACGTGGCGCTCGCAGCTTTGGCTGATATCTGGTTCGATCCTTTCTCTGCCGATATTCTACGCCACACTGGAACTGCCCAAACTGATCATCAACAACGTAATCGATTCGGGACATTTCCCTGTCCGCTACGGCGGCATCTTCCTCTCTCAGGTCGAGTTTTTGTTCATTCTCTGCTTCCTTTTCTTTTTGGCGGTTCTAGCCAATGGCAGCCTGAAGTACTTGGTGAACCTGTACACCGGTCGGGTCGCGGAGGCGCTCGTTCGGCGGTTGCGCATCTCGGTTCACAGGGAGTGGCGCCTACGGGGTCGCCCGGGCAGTTCGGCTCAACTCATTCCCATCATTGCCCAGGAAGTCGAGCCGGTTGGTGGCTTCGCCGGCGAAGCCTTTGTCCGGCCGGTTCTTCAGGGCGGCACCTTCTTGACTATCCTGACCTTCATGTTGGTCCAGGACCCTATCCTCGGGGCCGCGGCGATCACTCTTTTGCCGTTGCAACTCATACTGATCCCCAGGCTCCAGCGGCGAATCAATGCACTGGGACGTGAACGGGTCCAGGAAGTCCGGCGGCTCGGCGCGCTCATCGGCAACGATGAGTCGAGCGGTCTTGATGCGATCCACGGATCGTTCAAGCGGATACAGGCAATCCGGTTTGAACTCTACAGGCGCAAGTTCTTTATGAAGGGATTGAATAACTTCATTTCCCACATGACGCCGTTCTTTTTCTACACGATCGGCGGGTACCTCGTGATTGAGGGAAAGCTGTCCTTCGGGGCGCTTGTCGCCGTGCTTGTCGCCTACAAAGATTTCTCTGCGCCCCTAAGGGAAATGTTCCACTATTACCAGACCATGGAGGATTCCCGAGTCCGGTACGAGGAACTTCGCCGATTTCTCGCGGGCTGCACCGAACACCCCACAAAGACAACGTTGCTTGGCTGTCGTTCAACACCTGCCGGTGTTGCGGATGTATCCCGCCGAATGATCGCCAGCTGATGCTACAGATGTTACGGAGGATGCCAATGCAAAGGTTTCAAAAACCATGGATCTTGTCGCTGATCATGCTTGTGTTGACCATTGGTGCACCAATAGCGCGAGCGGACACGCCCTTCGAAGTAGGTAACAACATCCTAGTCGACGCGGCCACCGCTACTGTCGCACGGCAAGGCGAAACCTCGCGCATCCGCTTTCGCGTTGTCAACGGCAGCACGGCGACCTTTCACCTGCTGGGATTAGATACAGCTGTGTCCCGAGGAGCCAGGCTGATTGCGGGCGTCGGAAAAGCCGAAAGGACAATCCTTGAGTCCATCGGCATTCCAGCCGGCGAGACCCTCAACCTGACGACCTCCCATCTCTGGTACGAAACAGGGCCCGTTACCCGTGATCTGGAAGCAGGAGAGGTATTCGACATGACGCTACTGTTTGTCGGCGGACAGCTCACGGTTCCGGTTCATGTCCATGACGCTCCTCCAGGACGATAACTCGCGACCCAGGGGTAAACGGACTATTCTAGTCCAGGATGGCAAACCGAAATGCGGTGAAATTTTATGCCAAAGCAGATTATTCTCCTCACCGGCGACACAGAGTTTCCCTTCCTTTCAGAAGCCCTCTCGCCGCACAACCCTTCCCTCGAAATTTTACATGCCAACAGCGGTGAAACCTTGGATCGCGCGGTTGGGAAGTGCGATTTGTCGCCAACCGGCGTCAGGCTCGTTTGCTTCAGTTCGAATGTCATCGTGCCGGGCAAAATATTAGATAGGCTTGGTGGGCCTGCCTATAATTTGCATCCCGGCCCACCTGAATATCCTGGCTCGCACCCGGATAGCTTTGCCCTTTATGCCGGAGCGACCCGGTTCGGGGCAACCCTCCACGAAATGATCGCGAAAGTAGATGCTGGACCGATCGTAAAGGTCAGTGAATTCGATATCCCGAGCAGTATCGATTCTTTGGAACTGGCGGCTTTGGCATATCAGCATATTGCCAAGTTGTTTTTTGAACTTGCAGCGTATTTTGCGACGGACGATCGGCCGTTGCCGCACATCAATCGGCAGTGGGCTTTGCGCAAAACGACGAACGCTGATTTTGAGCGAATGAAAAATTTTGGTGATGCTCTCAGCGAAGAAGAAAAGGCGCTGAGACGGCGTGCCTTTGGGTAGCTCGTCGGCCTAATTGACGTGCTGTGCTTCCAAAAAACTGAATTGTATTAAGTTAAAGCGTTTCATATTTTTGAAGTGCTCCTTGTCTTTGGACCACCCGGCCGGAGATTCTCCGAGGTGGTCTGTGGGACCATTTTTGTGGAGAGACGTTCACGCCTCGTCCTACATCCCGCGGTTAAAACCGTCAGGTAGACTTGTATCAGTCGAAAAAAGGTCACAAAGCACAAATCCTGCCCCCGCAACCAAGAAAATCACAGGCTCACCGCTTAACAACGGTGAGCCTGCTTGCGTTCTGGCGCCATATAGCGACATAGCAACGTTGCCGGCCGCTTGGCGGCAACCCAGACACGATTTCTCTGCCGCTTTAATGCCATTCGGCCTGAACACGCTCGTTGCGCCCACATCCATCAGAAATGCCAGATCTTACGACGCTATTGTGAACCGGCGGCTGATGCGCCGATGCAGCAGATTGATCAGCGCAAACCCGCCCTGCAACACCGCACCAAAACACAATACGCCGATCGCAAACAACATCAGTTTTTCACCCAGAGACGACATGCGCTCTGCCTCGTGCAGGATCACGGCAATACCTTCCGACACGCCGATGGCAGCACCCGTGCCGGACGCCATGACCAGCACGAAAAAGACGCGTGTCACGTTCGGCAGGAACTGCAACGCCCCCAGCGGCGAATCGTCGCGCCACTGTCGGATCGCCTCGACACCGTTATCGGCAACATAGGTTGCCGAATAGGGAACCAGCGAGAGCGCCACGATCATCACGCCGGACAGGGTAACACTGATACCGAACATGGTTGCACCCGGCGGCACCGCGTTGAGCAAAAAGAACATGACGACAAATGTCGGCGCGGCCCGCATCAGTCCCAGCACCGGAATGGTCGCACTTCGGACGAATGCCGGACCCAGGCGGGCCACCGCCAGGAACAGACCGAATACCAGCCCCACGACCATGGCAATTCCGGCGATCTTGAAGTTGACCACCATGCCGGCGACCAGGCGCAGTAGGAATTCCGCCGTGACGACTTGCTCTATCGCTGTCATGCCGTGACCTGCGCCCGTTCCAGCCAGCGTGTAAGCCAGGCGAAAAGTCCCATCACCGCCATCACCACCAGGATATAGAAAATCAGAACCAGCGCGTAGGTCGTCTCCCGGCCGCTGGCAAAGGAAGTGATGTCGGTCAGGGCGCTCAGCAGTTCCGGCGCCCCGATGAATGCGGCAATAGGCGTGCCCTTGGTCGCGTTCACCAGGAAGGAAACAATCTGCATCGCCGAACGGCTGACCGCCTGGAGAAACAGGCCGTGTCCGGCCGTTGCACCGGTCAGGGCACGCTCCGCCCGCACCGTGCGACTCGCTTCCGAAATAGCCTGGCCCGCATTGCAGCCGTTCGCAAGACCCAATGCAACCGCGGTAGCACCAAGCACGACCGCTGTCGAATAGACGAACAACGTCTGCGCGACGGAAGCCACGATCACGAGCGTCAACACGATTGGCGAGGATTGCAGGGCCATGGTCGATACCCATGCCAGCCAGCGCAGGGGCGCCAGCCGGGAGACAAACATCCAGCCGAACAGCAGCGCGAAACCGAGGGTTGCCGCCACCGCGCCCGTCACGAGCAACAGCGAGTTCACCAGCCCGGACAGGAACAGCGACCAGGCGGACTGTGTTTTCAACATGGACAGGTTAAGGGGAATTCCGGTGTGCTCGAGCAGCCATTGCTCGAACACAACCACATGCGCCGCACCACGCGTCGGTTTCAGCGAAATGTCCAGTGCCGCCTGCACGCAATCTGGGTCGTCATTGCCGGACGCCTGATTACAGCGAGGGCTTTGCCACAACCCCTGCTGCTCCTCCAGAAAGAAGGTCCGGATATGGTTTTGCCTGGCCAGAGCCAGAAAGACACCGTCGCGGTGAAAAATCTGGCTCATCAGGTCCAGCGCATCGCCCAGTTGGCCGGTCCCCTTCGGGGCGATGGCCATGCCCCACGGCACCTGGGCGAAACCGAACTTTACGTCATAGCGGCTGCCGAAATCGGTCTCCGCCAGGTAATAGGCGAAAAAGCTGTCATCCTGTGCCGCCAGCGTGCAGGTGTCGTCCTGCAATCGCGCCGGCAGGATACCGGCAGCGTCGAACAGCATCAGGCGCGCGCCGCGGGAGACCATCTGCGCGTTGGAGCCATTGCCGATGGTGACACAGACGCTGCGGCCGGCGATATCCGCCCAGTCTGAAATCTTCAGTTCCCGGGGGCCGACCAGGATGGTTTCGGATCGGTAATAGTGCGGACGGATGAAGCGCACCTGACTGTCGCGCTGCGTGTTATGCCCCATGGTCGCGACGATCATGTCGATCCGGCCGCCTTCGATGTCGGCGATCAGGCGTTCGCCGCGATGCCGCGCAGCCGGTGCGAGAGCGTTCGAAACGCGATCGGCGGCGTTGACAGTCAGGAACCGGGCCGCGACGCCCAGCCGGTGCGCGACGGCCCGGGCAACGTCCACGTCGTAGCCGTGGCGAGCGCCCGCCTCCATGATTCCGAACAGCGGGTACCCCTTGCGCGCGCCAATGCGTATCTCGCCACGACAAAAGATCCGCGTCAGCGCTTCGAGCACCTGGCGTTCACAGACACCAGGCTGGGTGGC
>CAXBEC010000189.1:0-6240 GCA_963974145.1 uncultured Alphaproteobacteria bacterium
GGCGAGGGCTGGTCGAACACGGGCACGGTGACTATCGGCGGCGACGGCTATTCCGTTTACGAAAGTGACAATGGCGACGCGCAGCTTTACGTTAACGCCAGCGTACATGTGAACGCTGCCTAAGCGCTTCCCCGGCGCCCGATCTGCAGGAGTATCCCATTGGCAAGCAAAGATAAAAAGGGCGCGCAGAAGCCGGCCGCCGCGCCCGCCGAACCCGCGGCGGAACCGAAACTGGAACTATCCGCATCGCGCCAGTTCAACGCCTGGCTTGCCGAACAGGGAATTAGTCTGGGTTTTACGACCTATCAGGCGGGAAAGGTGTTTCTGGTCGGTCTGCGCGGGGAAGAGCGTCTGTCGATCGAGGAGCGGACGATCAACCGCTGCATGGGCATGGTGGCGCAGGGCAACAGCCTGTGGGTCAGTTCGCTGTACCAGATATGGCGGTTCGAGAATGTGGTGCCGGAAGGCCAGGCGCATGACGGCTATGACCGGGTCTATGTGCCCAAGGTCAGTTATGTCACCGGCGACCTGGATATCCACGATATCGGCCTGGACAGCGACGGCAGGCTGGTATTCGTCAATACCCTGTTCGGCTGTCTGGCAACGACCAGCGAAACACATTCCTTCCGGCCGATCTGGCGGCCGCCGTTTATCTCCCAGCTTGTCGCGGAGGACCGCTGCCATCTGAACGGCATGGCGATGGTGGAGGGGAAGCCGAAATATGTGACCGCCGCTTCGCAATCCGATGTTGCCGATGGCTGGCGCGACCGCCGCGACGAAGGCGGTATTGTTATGGATGTGGAGTCGAACGAAGTCGTGGTCAGCGGCCTGTCGATGCCGCATTCACCGCGCTGGCATGACGGCAAGCTCTGGCTGCTGAATTCCGGCACCGGTTATTTCGGCTATGCCGACCTGGATACGGGGAAGTTCGAACCGGTCGCGTTCTGCCCCGGCTATCTGCGCGGCCTGTCCTTTCATGGCCATTTCGCGATCGTCGGCCTGTCCAAGCAGCGCCAGAACCGGACCTTCAGCGGGCTGGCGCTGGACAGCGGCCTGACCGAACGGGATGCCGACCCGCGCTGCGGGTTGTATGTCATCGACCTGCGGACCGGCAGCACGGTGCACTGGCTGCGGGTCGAGGGCATTATCGACGAACTCTATGACGTGGTCGTGCTGCCCGGCGTGCGCCGCGCAACGGCGATCGGTTTCGTGACCGATGAAATCCGCCGCGTCATCAGCGTCGAACCGGAAGCGGATTGACGGGCACCACCCGGAAGCTCGGCCAGTATACGGTTCGGCGCCGCCTTGCCGCCGGCGACTACGCAGAAGTCTATCTGTGTGAATCGGAAGACAATGCCGTTGCGCTGAAGGTTTTTCACCTGCGCAGCCAGCAGCTTGCCAGGTTTATTGCCGATACGCCGGGCCTGTCCGTGGCGCAGCTGCGGCAGCGCTTCCGCGATGAAGCCGGGCTGATGGCGCAGTTCGAGCATCCCCATATCGTGCCGGTGCTCAATACCGGCGGGCTCGACTCGGATAATCCGTATTATGTGATGCCCTTTTACCCGGCGACCCTGGCGACGAAAATCAGGACGCGAAATCGCGCGTCGGGGGCGGTGCGGCCATTGCCGCTCCGGGCGGGTGTTGCTGTTCTGCGCCAGATCCTCTCGGGCCTGTCCGCGCTGCATGCGCGCAATATCGTCCACCGGGATCTTAATCCGGGCAATATCCTGATCGATGAGGTCGGCAATGCGGCGATTGCCGACCTCAGCGTGGCGCGGGTGCCCTGGCCGGGATACACGCCGGTGCGGCCGAAATTCGGGGCGATTCCTTTTATCAGCCCGGAACAGCAGGCCGATCCCAATGCCACCGATATGCGGGGCGACGTCTATTCGGTGGGCGCAATCGCCTATGTGATTCTGACCGGCCGGATACCCGATGCGGCCTTGCCGCCGCAACGGATCGTCCCGGACATCGATCCCGATGTTTCGGACTGGATGATCGCGCTGCTACAGGCGGACCCGGACCGCCGCCCGCGCTCCGCGGCGGAAGCGCTGTTGTCGCTGAATGCGGCTATGCCGGATCCAGAACGCCCGTGTTGACGACCATGCCCCGGTCCAGCTTGCCGTCCAGCGTATCGACGACATTCTGCGCGCAGGTAATGGCCATGCGATGCGCCGATTCGCGTGTGACGCCGGCGATATGCGGGCTGAAGATGACGTTGTCCAACTGGAACAGCGGATTGTCGTTCTTCGGTGGTTCGGATTCGAAGACGTCGAGTCCGGCACCGCGAATGGTTTTCTTCGACAGCGCCGCATGCAGGGCGGCTTCGTCAACAATACCGCCGCGCGCGCAATTGATCAGGATGGCGCTTTCTTTCATGGCCTCGAACTCGGCGGCGCCGAACATATTGGCGCATTCCGGTGAAAACGGCAGGTGCAGCGAGACGTAATCCATATCCGGCAGAACCTCGCGGAAATCCGCCACGGGCGTGCAGCCGGCGGCGATGATGACCTCCGGCGATACAAAGGGGTCGGCGACATGGACATCCATCTCCAGCGCCAGGCAGCGCTTCGCCAGCCGCGTGCCGATGCGGCCAAAGCCGACGATCAGCAGTTTCTTCTCCCACAGTTCGATCGCATGGGTGTTCAACCGGTAATCCCAGTTTCCCGCACGCACGGCCTGGTCATGCTCGCGGCCCATCTTGGCCAGTTCGAACATCATGAACATCGCAGCTTCGGCGACCGGAACGGCATTGGCCGTGCCGATGACGGCCAGCGGAATGCCGCGATTGTTCAGGGAGGGCACATCGATATTGTCGTAGCCGACGCCGTAGCGCGACACGACCTTCAACTGGTCGGCGGCGGCGATGACTTTCGGCGTGATCATCGCGGTGCGGACGGTAATGCCGTCTACGCCCTTCATCTTCGCAATCAGGTTTTCCTCGGATACATCCGTCACGACTTCATAGGAAATATCGTCGCGCGCTTCGAATATATCGGTCGCTGCCGGAGGCATCGGTCCCAGCAGCAATACTTTCCAAAGGTTATCCATGTTGTTTTTCCTGATTATTCGCCCACATAAAAAGCCAACCTAGAGTTCAGAACAGCCGGGAGCAATCCGCGTGTCGGATAAATCGAACAGTGATCGCCAGAAGGAGGTGATTGCCTTTCTGTCGCAGCCGGAAAGTTACGGCCGTGATGTCGAAAAGGTCCAGCGGATCGACACGCATATTTCGGTAGTCTTCCTGGCCGGGGACCGCGTCTACAAGATGAAGCGTGCCGTGCAGTTCGAATATCTCGACTACGGCACACTGGCGCGCCGCCGTACCTTCTGCGAGGCCGAGATCGAAACGAACCGCCGCACCGCCCCGTCGCTGTATCTCGGCGTTGTTGCGGTCACCCGGGCAGAAGACGGCGCCCTTCATCTGAACGGGGACGGAGAGCCTGTCGAATGGCTGGTTGAAATGGGCCGGTTCGACCAGGAATCCCTGTTCGACCGCATGGCCGAAGCCGGCACGCTGACACCGGAACTGATGACGGGACTGGCGGATTCCATCCACCGCTTTCACGATGAAGCCGATCCGGTAAGGGATCGCGGTGGCGCGGCGATCATGCGACATATTCTTGACGGCAATTTCCAGGAAATTCGCAAGTCCACACCGTCGCTGTTCGATTCGGGCAAGGCCGCCTTGCTGGAGGAACGGTCCCGCGCGGCGCTGGACAGTCTTGCCGGATTGCTGGACACGCGCGGTCGGGAGGGCAGGGTTCGCCAATGTCACGGGGATCTTCACCTGCGAAATATCTGCCTTGTCGATGGTGTGCCGACCCTGTTTGACGGCATTGAATTCAATGACGACATTTCGGTCATTGATGTTCTGTATGACCTTGCCTTTCTGCTGATGGATCTGGAGCATCGGGGACACCGGGACCGGGCGAATGAGGTGTTCAACCGCTATCTCGCGCTGGGTGACGATGTGGCGGGACTGGCGGCGCTGCCGCTGTTCATGGCGTGCCGGGCGGCGATTCGTGCGCACACGACCGTTGCTGCGGCCCGGGCGCAACCGGAGCGGGCAACGCGAGGCCCGCTGGAGGCTGAGGCCTGCTCGTATCTGGATCTTGCCTGCTCGTTCCTGGAACCGTTTACCCCCGCGCTGGTCGCCATCGGTGGGTTATCGGGTACGGGGAAATCTACCGTTGCCGGGAAAATTGCTCCCGCATTGGGGCGCGCACCGGGCGCGCTGGTACTCCGCAGTGACGTCATCCGCAAGCGGCTGTTCGGGGTTGCACCGGAAACACGATTGGATTCGGCGGCATATACGCGTGCGGTGTCTGACCGCGTGTACGCGTTTATTGGTGAGCAGGCCGCCGTGGGACTGAAGGCGGGGCAAAGCGTCATCGCCGATGCGGTGTTCGCGCGGGAGACGGAACGAACAGCCATCGAGACCGTGGGACGGGACGCCGGTGTCGAGGTGACAGGCGTGTGGCTGGAGGCACCCGGAGCGGTGCTGGAAAACCGGGTCGCGTCGCGCCGGAATGATGCGTCCGATGCCGATCCTGCTGTTGTGAAGGCTCAACTGACCTATGATCTGGGCGTTATGAACTGGCATCGTATCGACGCCGGCGATGGCGCGGATCAGACCGCTGCCAGCGCGGCCAACGTGATAGCGCGCAAAGCGTCCTAACGTTTCAGGGACTGGATATAGGCGACAATATCATTGATCGTATAACGGTTGAGGTCCAGTTTCGGCATAGGGGGATGCGGATCTGTCAGCCAGTTTCGCAGCCGCGCTTCGGTAAACGCGGGGTCGTTGGCCATTTGTGCAAAAGTCGGTGCCGCATCGGACGCTTCCTGCCTGCCGTCGATGAAATGGCATGCGGCGCACCATCGTTCGGCGGTGCTCTTGCCCTGGCGGATATCTGCAGCGCCGGCAGATCCGGCTATGGTCATCGCAAGAGCGGCGCAAACGGCCGCAATATGCCGGTCAACAGCTTTTTGTGTCACGGGGTGTGCACTCCTTGAAGGTAAACGGCATTGCATCATTTTCGCGCAGTGCGTCGAAACTGCGGTTGTCCACGCAATGAACCTTGGCCATGACCATCGTCCCGGTCTGCATCTCCCGCTCAACGATGTGGCTGATGAAGGAAACCTCGCAATTCACGGCGTCAAGGGCTTCAACGGTAATCTGCCCCTCCCATGACGGGTGCTCCGCGCTGCTTGCGCCGCCGGATAGCGAGGCCACGACCGTGAAGGTCAGACAAATGTTGAACAGGTATCTCATAAAAAAAATATGGCTGGAAACCGCTGTCCCGGCGTTGATTTGCATCAATTCATCAACGCGTTTCCGTGCAACGGACCGAAGACGTTGCAGGGGGCAAGGGTGGTAATTCCTCGCCCAGAAGTGTTTCCTTTTCAAGCAGCCGCTTCGCAGTTTCGTCCAGCAAGACGCGGTGAACGCGCAGAATGTCTCCCGCGCGTTCAAAAGCCCTCGCAACCAGCTTTCGGACGGCCTTGTCGATGGCCGTGGCGGTTTCTTCACTGTAATGGCGCTCCCGCGGCATGCGCATGTTGCTCAGGAACTGCGATGGTTCGTCCTCGTATGTCGCGTGGCCCAGGGACTCGTCCATGCCGTAGCGGGTAACCATGTCACGCGCTATCGCGGTTGCCTTGTTCAGGTCGTCTGATGCGCCCGTCGAAATTTCCTTGAACACCAGGGCTTCGGCAGCGCGGCCGCCCAGCAGCACGGCCATCTTGTCTTCCAGCTCATGCTGGCTCATCAGGTAGCGTTCCTCGGTTGGCCGCTGGATCGTATACCCCAGCGACCCGATCCCGCGCGGGATAATGGAGACTTTGTGGACGGTGTCGCTGCCCGGTAATGATCTGGCGACGAAGGCGTGGCCAAGCTCGTGATAGGCGACGACTTCGCGTTCATGCGGGATGATCAATCGATTCCGTTTTTCCAGCCCGGCGACGATGCGTTCGATAGCGGCGGTAAAATCTTCCTCCGTGACAGAGTCGCCGTTGCGCCGGGTTGCCACAATTGCAGCCTCGTTGACCAGATTGGCCAGGTCAGCGCCGGTAAAACCGGGCGTCAGCGCGGCGATATCCGCCATGCTGATTCCGACGGCCAGTTTGATCTTGCCGATATGAACCTTGAGGATCGCCTCACGTCCGACCTTGTCCGGCCGGTCGACCAGAACCTGACGGTCGAAACGGCCGGCCCGCAACAGGGCGGGGTCGAGG
>CAXBEC010000190.1:0-6234 GCA_963974145.1 uncultured Alphaproteobacteria bacterium
GCGCCCGACGAGGTCAAGAACGTGCTGCGCCACTACGTCATCCGCTACCAGGGGCCGTCCGGGCTGACCGAACAGGATGACATGGAAAACTGGAGCTCGGCGCATGAAGGCGCGCGCGGCACAATCGCCAAACGCCATGACTTCCATTACGGCATGGGCATGGGGCACGAGCGCAAGGGCTGGCCGGTCTCCTGGCTGGGCGGCGAGATCTACGCGACCGAGGATGTCTCGGAACAGAACCAGCGCGCCTATTACGGCCGCTGGGCGCGCGACATGGACCGTCCCCCGTTCCAGCGCAAGCCGCTCCAGGCCGCGGAATAGGGGCGTCATGGACGGGGCACCGGACAGCGTCGTGCTGGCGCAGATCATCCTCCGCCACCGGGTGGAGCAGTTCTACATCGCGGAGGCCGAACTGTTGGATACGCGCCGGTTCCGCGAATGGCTCGCCCTGCTGGATGCGGATATCCGCTACTGGATGCCGGTCGCGAACAACCGCGAAACCGGCAAATGGGACGGTGAATACACGCGCGAAGGCAAGGACCTGAACTGGTTCGACGAAGGCAGGTTCGAGCTGGAACAGCGGGTCGAGCAGATCATGACCGGCCTGCACTGGGCGGAGGAGCCGGTTTCCCGCACCAGCCATATGGTCGCCAATCTGCGCGTCAATGATGCCGATGACGGGCTGGTCGACGCGCATTGCCGCTTCTTTGTCTATCGCAACCGGACGGAAACAGAGACCGATTTCTTCGTCGGCAAGCGCCACGACCGGCTGCGCGCCGATGGCGATGGCTTCAGGATCGCCGCGCGCGAAATCTTCCTCGACCAGAGCGTGTTGCTGGCCAAGAACCTGACCGTGTTTTTCTAGCGCTCTAGGGTCTTCCTGAATCCTGCTGTCGCATCACTTCCGCCGTAAACGTGTCGGCCGGAAAGAAGGATTCGATGGTGAGCTCGGCGAGTGTAATATCCACCGCGGTACCGAATATCGTGGTTGTGCTGATGAAGCGCAGGACGCCGACGTCGACAATCAGTTCCAGTGGTATGGCGAGTCCGCCGAACGTTGCCGTCTTTGTCGGCTGCCATGGTTTTGCGGATGGCGGTATGGGAAAACCCTTCAGCTCCTCCAGCAGTGCGATCAGACCTGCGTCGGCAGAGGCGTGGATCTGACGTTCCAGCCGTTGCAGGATATGGGTTCGCCATTCACGGAAATTAGCAATTCTCGGCGCAAGGCCGTCCGGATGCAGGCTGAGGCGCAAAACGTTGAGCGGCGGCGCCAGTTGGGATTTGTCTATGCCCGCCAGCAACGGCGCAACCGAACGGTTGCTGGAGACCATTACCCATTGGCGATTCACCGCCAGCGCCGGATGCGGCGCGTGGCCCTCAAGGATCATATCGACCGCGTGCCGTGCCGCGGTAAACCCGGGGTCGTCGAGTGGGCGCTCCCGATAGACCGGCGCGAAGCCTGCCGCCAGCAGAATGGTGTTCCGTTCACGGAGCGGTATCGTGAGGTACTCCGAGAGATGCAATACCATATCGCGGCTTGGCATTGCGCGCCCGGATTCAATGAAACTCAGGTGACGTTGCGATATCTCGGCCTCAGTCGCCAGGCTGAGTTGGCTGAGGCGCCTGCGGTGGCGCCATGCGCGCAACAGGTCACCAGCAGAATCGGATGTCTTGATCATGGATTGAATTTACCAGGAGGATTCAGGTTTACCGATTACCTTGAAGGTAATCGATTCGTGATCGGGAGTGCGGGATTATTTCCATAGACGGTCGGCGCGGTGCCGGCTGATACGTTCCGAATGGAGATACACATGCCTACGTTACGCACACTTCTGCGGCTCGACGCCGCCACCTGCGTCCTGATGGGAATCCTTCTGCTCGTCGGGGGCGACGTCCTGACGACGCTGACCGGATTACCGGCCGGGCTGCTGTTCTACGCCGGCATTATGCTGCTGCCGGTTGCCGCCTTTATGGCTGCGGTCTCGCTCTTTCGCCAGGTGGCGCCATTGGCTGCCTGGGTTGTTATTCTTGGGAATGGTGGCTGGATCGCCGCCAGTCTGCTTGTCCTTGCCGGTGCGTGGGGTGCACCGAACGTGTTCGGTATATCTTTCGTGCTGGTACAGGCTGCGGTCGTTGCTGTGCTGATGATTTTCGAGCACAAGGCCCTGCGTGCGTCTGCACCGAATGGCGCCACAGCCTGAAAATCCTCACATTGCGAATGTCCATTACCGGAGGCAACATTTTGACGGTTGACGATGTTTGCATCGAACATCCAGCAACCGATATCCTACCCGCCCGACACGATATCGGGGTCGCCTGCCATTTCAGGCGGCCCCGAATATTTCCGATTCGCGACACCGGCACGAATGCGGCGATCGGTAACCGCATGGGAGGATGATTGAATGCAACGTTCCAGGCTGCCGCAGGGCGGCGCGAATATCTTCCAGAAAATCCGCGCCAAGCGGGCCGAGGCGCAGGGGCAGGGGGTAACGCTGCTGGACCTGTCCATCGGCGAACCGAAGGGGCCAGCGCTGCTGAGCGCCCGGCAGGCCGCGCGGGACGCGGTGATGAGCGACGATGAGGCGATGCATGCCTATCAGTACAATGCCAGCCCGGCGGTGCCCGGTTTCTCCGAACGTTTCGTCAATGCGCATCTGCCGCGCCCGATGCCGGCGGAAGGCGTCGCCTATCTGCCGATCCCCGGCATCAAGCCGATCCTCGGCCTGCTGCCGCTGGCCTGCGGCTGCGCCCTGCAGCCGGTGACGGTGGCGACCATGACCAGGCCGGGCTATCCGATCCCGGCCGACTGGTGCGCCTATCACGTCAATGTCACGCATTACGCGCTGCCGCTGAATTCGGCCAATGCCTTCCGCTTCGCAACGGGTGACATCCGGCCCGATACGGGCCTGATCATGACCAATTATCCGCATAACCCGTCCGGGCAGGTCGCTTCGGCGGACTGGTTCCGGGCGCTGTGCCGGTATTGCAGCGACCATGAAATCCGGCTGTTCAACGACGCCGCCTATTTTTCACTGAGCCATGATCCGGACTGCGCGACCCTGGCGGAGGTGGCGGTGGAGTTTCCGGACCTGTCCTGGGCCGAGGGATTTACGGCGGCAAAGCTGATCGGCAACGGCACCGGCTGGCATGTCGGCGCCATGGTCGGCTCGCCCGATTTCATCGCGGATACGGGCGAGGTCAAGGGCAAGACCGATGCGGGAATCGTCGCGCCCATGGCGGCGGGCGCGCTGGCGGCGCTGGAAAACGATCAGGCCAGTATCGCGGAATACCGGGCGATGTACCGGGAACGGCTGGAACTGTTAGCCGGGCTGATGCGCGATTGCGGCATGCGGCTGGCGATCGAGCCCCGGGCCGGATTCTATACCCTGTGGGAAACGCCGACCCGCGCGTTTGGCCGCGCCATCGCCGGGGCGGAGGACTTCAACTTCGCCATGATCGACAATACCGGCGTGGTCGGCGTGCATTTCGGCGACTACCTGCGCTACGCGGTCTGCGCCGATGTCGCCGTCATGGCGGATGACCTGAAAGCCGCGTTCCGCGCGGCGGAAATCGGTTACGACTGATCGTCCTGCTGCGCCCGGATCCGCTCGCGATAGGCGACATAGACGCCGCTGGCGACGATGATGGCAGCGCCGACCCAGGTCCAGCTGTCCGGGAAATCGCCGAAGAAGATATAGCCCAGGATCGTCGCGCCGATCAGCTGGCCATAGGCGAAGGGGGCGGTGATCGCCGCCGGGGCGTATTGCAGCGCCTTGATGACCAGATACTGGACCGCGCCGCCGATTCCGCCCAGCAGCACAAAGGCGAGGGCGTCCCACCAGTCACGGGGGATTTCGTAATAGAAGGGCAGGATCGCGCTGGTGACGACCGCGCCGCCCAGCGCCGTATACAGGATCAGCGTATCGGGCGCATCGACCGAGACCAGCTTGCGGGTCAGGATCTGGTAGAAGGCGAAGGAGGTCGCGGAAACCAGCACCAGCAACTCGCCCGTTGCCATAGACGCGCCATCCGGGCGGATGATGATCAGCGCCCCGGCGAACCCGATCAGAACGGCCGCCCAGCGCCGCGGCCCGACCCGCTCGCCCAGCAGCGGCACTGACAGCGCCGTGACGATCAGCGGCGCGGTAAAGCTGACCGATGACGCCGTCGCCAGCGGAATCAGGGACAGCGCGACGATATAACAGCCGTTCGAGGTGAACATCGTCAGCGAACGGGCAAACTGCGTCAGGGGTCGGCTGGTGGCGAAGACGCGCCAGCCCCGTTTCGGCATGAACAGCAGCGCCATGATCAGGAAATGCCCGGTAAACCGCGCCCAGACGATCTGCTGCAGCGGGTATTCCGCGGCCAGCGACTTGGCGATCGTGTTCATTACCGGCATCAGCGCGACCGCGAAGCACATGAACATGATGCCGCGCATCGTGTTCTGTTTCACGGCCCGGGAGACGGCAAAGACGGGTTTCTTCGACAATGTAGGCTTGTATCCGCAGAAGGGAATGTGACGCCCCTTGTTTCAACAAGCTGTTGTCGGGTCAAGTGAATTCACCGTCGTTGCCCGCCTGACCGGCAGGGACTACAAGTATCGCAAAGCCCTGTATGGGCTTATGGATGGCGATGGTGAACGGGAGTGGCGAATGCCGATCTGTGAAGCTGATCCGTGGCGCATGCAGTATTTCGAAGGGGTCAACTGCCCCGCGGACGTCAATGTCCCGACCGAGGATGGCGATGCCTGGCTGTGGTATCCCGAATACAAATGGGTCTACAACAAGCTTGCGATTTCCGAAAGTCAGGGCTTTGCCTGCGGCCCGCACGGGATCGAGCCGCCATCCTTTCCCGTGTTTTCCAAGCCGGTGTTCAACATGCGCGGCATGGGCACGGGCAGCCGCATCATGCGCAACCTGACCGACTACAAGACGCATCAGAAGCCGGGCCATTTCTGGACGACGCTGCTGGAAGGCGAGCATGTCTCGACCGATGTCGCCGTGGTGAATGGCGAGGCGAAATGGTGGCGTCACACGACCGGCGAGCCGCTCAAGGGCGGGATGTTCGATTACTGGACGGTACTGGACGATGACAAGCCGGAGATCGAGGCATATTGCGGCGACTGGCTGCGCAAGAACCTCGCCGGTTATACCGGCATGGCCAATTTCGAAACCATCGGCGCGCGGATCATTGAAGCGCATCTGCGCTTCGCCGACCAGTGGCCGGACCTCTATGGCGGAAGGCCCTGGGTCGATGCGCTGGTCGGCCTGTACCGGGACGGAGTGTGGAATTATGACGATTCCGGCCGACGGGAAGGTTACAGTGTCGTGTTGTTCGGCGCGCATAACATTCAGTATCACCACCCGCCGCAGGACCTGATCGACGATATCCGTACGATGCCGGACGTCACCAGCGTGCAGGTGACGTTTCACGAGGACCGTCCGCCATCCTGGCATTCCATGCCGCCCGGCGGGTTCCGGCTCGGCATCGTGAACTGCTGGAACCTCGAATCCGGCATGCGGGCGCGCGAGCGGCTGGCGCTCAGCTACTGGTCGACCCAGGAACTGCGCCCGACGCGCAAGCGCCGCCCGGCCCGGGATGACTGATCTGTCCGACGCAATGGATCTTTCCGGAATCGAGGAAATCGAGAATATCTGGATTCCGATGCCGGACGGCACGAAGCTCGCCGCCCGGCTCTGGCTGCCGAAGGAGCAGGGGCCGGTTCCGGCATTGTTGGAATACCTGCCCTATCGCAAGCGCGATTTCATGCGGCTGCGTGATGAGCCGATGCACCGCTACTACGCGCTGCACGGTTATGCCAGCATCCGTGTCGACCTGCGCGGCACCGGCGATTCCGAAGGCGTGCTATATGACGAATACACCGTCCAGGAACATGAAGACGCCGTCGCGGTAATCGCCTGGCTGGCGGAACAGGACTGGTGTTCGGGCGCGGTCGGCATGACCGGGATCTCCTGGGGCGGGTTCAATGCGCTGCAGGTCGCGGCGCTGCGGCCCCCGGCGCTGAAGGCGATCATCACCCTCTGCGCCGCCGATGACCGCTATGCGGACGACGCGCATTACAAGGGCGGCTGCCTGCTGAACGAGAACATGCAGTGGGGCTCCGTCTTCATGCATTACAATGCGCTGCCGCCCGACCCGCAGATCGTCGGCGACCGCTGGCGCGACATGTGGCGCGACCGGTTAGCCGCGCTGCAGCCTTTTCCGGCGGTGTGG
>CAXBEC010000191.1:0-6226 GCA_963974145.1 uncultured Alphaproteobacteria bacterium
CACGCGGCCATGCGGGGGAAAGAGCGGGTCGCGATGACCCCATCATAATTAACTCCCCCGCGCTCCGCGGCGGCGATGAACCCTGCATCAGCCGACAGGCAGGGGTTCGCGTTGACTTCGAGGATCCACGGCCGGCTTTGCGCATCGACGCGGAAGTCCACCCTGGCATAGCCCCCCAGCGACAGTGCCTGCCATGCGGCCAGGGCGAGTGCCTGCAATTGTCGCAGCAGCGGCTGATCCGAAACCGGAAAGTCAAAACACCGCGCCGTGTGCGTGAAGGCGGGGTCGTCCGGCAACCATTTTGCGCCGTAGTCGACGATACGCGGCCGGTCCGCCGGAAATTCGGCAAAATCGATCTCAGCGATCGGTAGCACTATCGGGCCGTCAGCAGTCTCCAGAACCGAAAGGTTGAATTCACGTCCGTCGATATACGTTTCACCGAAGAATTTCCCGCCAAACCGCAATTCCCGGTCGGTGATTTCAGCTTGGACCCGGCTTGCCCGCACCACAGATGCAGCGTCAATACCATAGGACGCGTGCTCCGTATTCGACTTGACGATTACCCGCCCATCCCCCGGACTATTCTCAAAAGTCCAGTCGGGGGTCGGCAGGCCGGCCGCGCGCAGGGTTTCCTTGACCCAGGTCTTTTTCCGCAGCGCGGCGCAAATGTCTCCGGGGCAGCCGGTATAGTGCAGACCGGCATGATCCATGACCGAACCCGCCATGTCGGCCAGGCCCGCATTCCCGTCGATGGCCTCGACAAGGTTGAATACGACTTGCGGGCGCCGGGCTGTCAGGGCGGCAATCTTCCGAAAATCCAGCCCGATGGCGACAATGTCGCTGTCATAGCCGAGACGAACCAGGCTTTCGCGCACGGCATGCGCGGACACGATGGTATCGGCTTCATCCGGTCGGTTCGCACTGGCGCCATGCAGGACAGGGATATAGGGACGCAAACTGGTAGTCGTGCCCTTGTTCGCGCCCGGCGCCAGTCCATAACGGCCCACGGCGGCATCGACGATCCGGCCGATGAGCCTCTCGTAGGTGATGCCAGCGGCCATGGCCAGCATGGGCAGGTCCGAATGCGTCGGGTGCATCCCGGCGACGGTATTGATTTCCATGAAATGGGGAACGCCTGCAGCATCGGAGCGCAGATCAATGCGGGCCGCATCCCGGCATTCCAGCACGCGGTAGGCTGCAAGCGCGGTTGCCGCGGCGCTCAGGGCTTCGGTATCGTCGGCGAGCGTGTAGGTTACCTTCGTCTCGCACAATTCCTTGTTCACGAAGGAATAGATTTCCGGTTCGGCCGAATCGTTCAGCGTGATTTCCAGCACGCCGATGGCCTCGGCGTCTTCGTCATTCCCCAAAATTCCGACGGTAAACTCTCGTCCCGGAAGGAAGGTCTCGGCGAGTACCGGCTGATTGAACCGCGACCGCAATGCACGGGCTGCGGCGACCAGCGACGGTTTATCCATCACTTTGGACGTCAGTTCGCAGCCCTTGCCGGTTCCTTCGGCAACAGGCTTCAGGAATACAGGATAAGGCAGATCGCAACGTTCCGCATCGGCATCACCGGTAATCACGGCAAACGGCGTTGTCGGCAGCCCGGCGTCGCGAATCAGCCGTTTCGCAACCGCCTTGTCCAGCGTCGCCGCCTGGGTGAGCGGGTCCGAGAAAACGTAGGGGATGTCATAGGCTTCCAGCAGGGCCGGCACCTGCGCCTCGCGACTGCGGCCGCTCAATCCCTCGGCGACGTTGAAAACGAGGTCCCATCGCTCGCCCGCAACCAGCCGAGGCGCCAGCATGCGGATATTGCCGATTCGCGCCACGTCGTGGCCGGCGGCGCGTAAGGCATTTTCAAGCGCATTGATGGTTTCCACCGAGTCGAACTCTGCCAGCGCTTCTTCGGAATATGTACCGACGGCGCGATAATCATCGCGCAGGTCGTAAGTCATGCCGATATGCATGAAAAGTATTCCCTTACCTACCGGTCAGCACCGACCCGGCTGCCCGGATCGGGATAGCGGTAAAGGTTTCCTTCGAAGTTCCGCAGCAACAGGTCGTCGCCATCACGGCCGACGATATAATCCGGTTGCAGCGGGATTTTGCCGCCGCCACCCGGCGCGTCGATAACAAAGGTCGGCACCGCATAGCCGGTTGTATGGCCGCGCAACCCCTGAATGATCTCCAGCCCCTTTTCCACCGGCGTGCGGAAATGCGCCGAACCGGTGATCGGATCGCACTGATACAGATAGTAAGGTTTCACGCGCCGCATCAGCAGCCCGTGAACAAGCTGCTTCATGGTGTCTACCGTATCGTTGACGCCACGCAGCAGGACCGTCTGGCTGCCCAACGGGATACCGGCGTCGGCCAGTCGCGAGAACGCTTCCGTCACCTCCGGCGACAATTCCCGCGGATGGGTGACATGGATGCTCATCCACAGCGGATGATACTTGCGCAACATCTTTACCAGCGATTTGGTCACGCGCATGGGCAGGACGACGGGTACCTTGCTGCCCATGCGGATAAATTCGACATGGGGAATCTTGCGCAAGCGGCCCAGCAGGTAGTCCAGCTTGTCATCGGCAAGTGTCAGCGGGTCGCCGCCGGACAACAGCACGTCCCGGATTTCCGGGTGCGCCTCGATATAGGCCAGGGCCTTGTCCCATTGCGAGACCGAGAAATGATATTCGCCGCCCGCTTCGCCCACCATGCGCGACCGGGTGCAGTAACGGCAATAGGTCGAGCAGAATCCGGTAGTCAGAAACAACACCCTGTCCGGATAGCGGTGGACCAGCCCCGGCGCTACCGAATCATGGTCTTCGCCAAGGGGATCATCCGCTTCACCGGGATGACGGATGTATTCGTCGCCAACAGGGATATGCGTCCGCCGCAGCGCTTCCATCGGGTCAGTCCGGTCCATCAGGCTGGCGTAATAAGGCGTAATCCCCACCGGCAGTGATCCCGAATGCTGCGACACCGCCGCATATTCATCCGCGCTCAGTTCGAAGATGCGTTCCAGCTTATCCAGCGACCGGATGCGGTTGCGGGTCTGCCATCGCCAGTCATTCCAGTCGCGCAATGTCGCACCCGGAAAGAAGGATTTGAGAAATTCCCTGCTCGTTGCGCTGGCCGGGAAACGCTCCACCCGACGGCGCGGCTGAGACGGGGAAGCAACGCCATGCCAAAGGTCAGCCCGCTTCGGAATAGAAACGGTTGACTGAATTTTTGCTTGGAAAGGAACGTTGCGGGCGTAGGAGACGTGACTACTGGGAGGTTCCAGCGAAGCCGAAATCGTGTCGTCCATTATGCGTGAGCTTTGCTCTCTATACTCTGAAGCAGACCGTCGCGCGAAGACCGTCGATGCTGTCGTCTGCTTCTGAGGCGCCTAATACTTAATCTGATTTTTGGGTTCCGCAATAGAAATTATGGTGTCACTTCGATCATTTTCGACGAATATTTGTCATCCTGGAAAAAAGTTGTTCTTCAACAAAATCGGCGCCATCTAACACGGACGCGGCAAGGACGCTCCGGTATGCAACGCGGCGAAGTTTATTAACTGCCTGGCTGTGATGCGAATTCTCAAGGCTCTGGTCTAAAAAAGACAAACGCATCATGGACGACGTTGTTCGGACCGGCCGAGGACGTCGAATAGTCTTGCGGCGCGAATTATGAGGTTTATTCTTATATTTCCAGCCGATATCGGGGACCTGCGTTGAAATTTTCAAGGACCGCCGGGATCAAGGATTGGTTTCCTGCTGGTGATGTGGATTACCGCGGCATTTTGCGCCACCCATAAGGGTGTTAATGGCGAACATTCCAACGTATAATCAAATATTCGCAATTTACGATTGAGGCATCTTTCGCATGCATAGCCCCAAAGAAACGGTTACAGAGACAGCCGGGTTGGATGAACAGCTGCGTGAGCAGTATTCCCTTGCTGCATTCCGGGACCTTGAACAAGGGACGGTATTGGGCCGCGTGTATGAATTTTGGGAATCTCTGCCGCGAAACGATAGCGGATTGCCGGTCATTTCAGATGAACACCTGTTTAATGGTGCAACGGAGGACAGCCTGCAATGGATGTCCGTGATCGACACACAGTCAGACAACCCGATGGAGTTTGTCATCCAAGCCTGTGGCAAGCGGCAGCTTCCGGAGTATTGCACAGATACGGCGGATATTTGTGTTATCGATATCCCCTGTTTGTTTCATGCCATTCAGTTGGCAATCGAGTGCCTGACTTGCAAACATGACCGCAGCGCCGCCTACCATGTGATTAATCAAACGATTGGCGGAAGGCGTAGTCATTATGCGCGACTGCTGCTCCCTGTTGGTGACGCCGAGGGAAGTGTCGTTAAAATTCTTCATATCGTGCGCCCGGTTCGCATGTCGGTAAAAGCGAAAGAGACGTTATAGTATTTTGGAATCATCAGCATGTACGGTGTTTTAAGGCGACATGAGGAACAATCGGGAACCGATTATCAGGACCGGTTGTTTCTGTCATTCGACAAGATGTTTTCACGCGAAAAGATGGGCCCGCTCGGCGAATTTTTTGATTACTGGAAATCCCGGAGCAATGAACACTTGGGCATGCCGACTATCGACAGTTTTCGTCCAAAGGACGAAATGTTATCCGGAAATTCACGAGCTATTACGCTGGTGGATGTTACCAATAGCGACCCTGCCAATTTCATGTTCTACAGCCACCCGCAATACACCAGAGGGTTTTTCGATTTATCCCGCCGACGCCTCGGCGATCATCCCAGTCGGATGAACATAAAATCTTGTGCCGCAGACTACCTGTATTGCATGATCAACCGCCAGCCCATCTATCATGAAATTATTCAGACAATAGGGGACGCCAATCGCCATTATGTACGATTAGCGCTCCCTGTTGCCGACAAGACGGGGCGTGTTGTCAATCTGGCATATGCAATTCGAATGATGCCCTAGGCTGCCACTTCTTTCTCATGATGACGTATATCCTGGGATATCTGTTCGAGAATTTCCCGACGGCATTCCCATAACAGATCCATATCCTGATCCGCTTCCCGACCAGGATATCGGCCCTGAATTATCTGGCATTTGTTTCCAAAGCCGCATTCCACGCCAAAGTTTCGCCCTGAAGCCATAAACGTGACGAAGTAGTCGGCCAGAAAATGTCGGACCGATATGGCACGGGCCAGACGGCTCATGATTCCACCAAGGTTCTTGCCACGCCATTCCGGATGCACCCATGCGCCTCCCCCGAGGTTCACCCGCCCGCTTATCTGCGGATAACGGTCCCCAAGCCGAACCGTATAATGATTGATGATCGGGCGAAGGTCGCCGAACAATCGGTGGGTTGCGATGTAGTCGCCAACGAAGTCATCGGTAATGACCAGCCGGTCTGCCTGGCAGGCGACGATTTCTCCAGTGCGGGTTTTGGCGTAAAGCCAGAACGCATTGCCGTTTTCCAGATTATTGAGTTCCGGGTCCAGGGCCTTGGAAACACCAATAGCTCCTGGTGCGCTTTCCAGAAGTTCTCGCCAGTTCCACAGGTTCGAGTCGGATTCAAATGTGAGGCCGTGCAGCTCCAGACCGGCCAGTGTTTCTCCGACAAAGTCCTGTATATTTTCGAGGTCCTGAATTGTAATCGCTGACATGTTTCTTCCCTTCTCGGTTAAATGGTATCGATGGGAAGAATCTTCTCTTTTGTGCCGTAAAGTCCAAGCCTGAAATGGTAAATTAGCTAATAAATTGAACTATTGGCCCAGTTGCGTACCAAAAGCCAAACCGCTCGCGCATAATTTGCGGCATAACGAAAATGTTCGGGGCTTTATCACTTCGGGCGTCGTGCATGCTTTGCGACAAAAAAAATGGCCCCGACAGAAGCCGGGACCACTTTAGAAATTGCGCACCGGCTTATTGAATGGCGCAGTCCTTCAGTATTTCCGGTTTGAAGCGCAGGCCATGTCCGGGAGTTTCCGGCGCCGTGATCATGCCATTTACCGGTGCCGCCCAGTCGACCCACAGATCGTCCAGGAATTCCATGTTTTCGAGAATAAGTCCGTTCGGGATTGATGCCGCAACATGGATCATCAGTTCCGGATACAGATGCGGCGCGATCGTCATGCCCCAGGTATCGGCGATCGCCGCGGTCTTGCGCAGGTCCGTCAAACCGCCACGCACCACGTCCGGCTGGAGGATCGGCAGGTTCGGGTTCTCGAAGAAGGGTTTCAGG
>CAXBEC010000192.1:0-6191 GCA_963974145.1 uncultured Alphaproteobacteria bacterium
CTGATGTACTGGCCTTCATTGTTCACCGCCAGCAGCAGGTAACCATCCTTGACCTTGAACAGATTCGCCGTGGGCTTGCGGCTGATCGCCTGGTTGCCGAACTGGCGCTGTTGATGCCCCGCCACCGTATAGTCGACCACGGTCGGCGACAGGAAGCTGAGCGTGGAATCGAACATCGCCACGTCGACCAGCTGCCCCTTGCCGGTATGGGTCCGCTGGAAGATCGCGCTGGAGACAGCAAACGCCGCCGTCATCCCGGTCAGCGCATCGCAGACCGCGAAGCCGGCGCGCAACGGTCCGTCGCCTTCGTGGCCGGTGATCGACATGACGCCGCTCAGCGCCTGGATCTTGCCGTCATAGGAGGGCGCGTTCTTCTGCGGCCCTTCCCGGCCGAAGCCGGAAACCCCGCAATAGATCAGCCGCGGGTTGATCTTCGACAGATCGTCATAGCCGATGCCGAGCCGGTCCATCACGCCGGGACGGAAATTTTCCATCACCACGTCGGCGTCCAGCACCAGCTTCTTGACGATCTCGACTGCCGCCGGGTTCTTGAGATCCAGTGTGAGGTTGCGCTTGTTGGCGTTGACCGCCATCCAGGACGGCGCCATCCCCATATCCGCCCATTCCTTGCTGAGCGGCGTAAACCTTGAATCCTCGCCTTCCGGGCGTTCGACCTTGATGACATCCGCCCCCAGCAGGGCAAGTTGGAAACTGCTGAAGGGGCCGGCGAAGACCTGGGTGAAATCCAGAATCTTCACGCCCGTAAATGGCTTGGTCATGGGTACTCTTTTACTCCGCTGCGTGGGTCTTGATGCCCTCGGCTTCCCGTTTCTTGCGGGCGATTTCCTTGTTTTCGTCGAACGCGCGGCGGCGCTTTTCAAGTTCTTCCGGCGAGATCCGTTCCAAGTTGCTGAAATCGAGCTTCCAGTCCGGATCGTTGCTCCAGCGCTGCGGTGACTGCACCGTTGTCCGCGGGCCCGGCGCAGTCTCCAGCACCTTCAGCGCCAGTTCCAGCGTCGCGGCCTGCGAATGCGGGTCATTGGGCTTGCCGGCGGCGTTGCCCAGCGGAAAGTCGCTGAACAGAAAACGCGGCACACCGACATATTCGACGATATCCTTGGCACATCCCATGATAACGGTGGGAATGCCGTGCGCTTCGAGGTAGCGGGCAACCAGACTCACGGTCTGGTGGCACACGGGTCAGGTAGCGACAATGATGGCCGTATCGGCCCCGTCCTCGCGTATTCGTTCCAGCAGTTCAACGCAGTCCTGCTCGACGGTCGTCTTCTGGCTACGGTTGGTCGGCGCGCCGTAGAAACGTTCCGAAACCTTGCCGATGCGGCCCGACGCCGCAGCATCGTGCAGCGCCGCCAGCGGGAACCAGCTGTTCATGTCTTCGGCCGTCGTATGCAGCCGGTCATAGCCGATATGGGAAATCCGCTGGTCGGGCACATGGTCGGTCGTATCCGTATAGACCCGGTAGAACTTGGCGCCGGAATTATAGGCCGCGCCCGGTCCCTGATCGCCCTTGTCCGCCTGATACGGCGCCGATGTCGTCACCAGCGCCACGGTCGATTCGGAAAGCGGCTTCTTCAGCGGCGCAAACGGCACATCGACATAATTCGCCCAGCGATAGGGCTTCTCGTAGCCCAGTGCCAGATAATAATCCCTGATCCGTTGCCGGTAGGGTATCGGCGCATCATGCTCGGCGGCGAATTCGAGCGCATCATCCATTGCGGTCATGCGGGATCCTCTCAGTTTCATATTCCAGAATACTTATATAACAGACACTTCAGACGCAGAAAACATCCAGCAGTGACGGTATGAAATCATTCATCAGCGTGATTTTCTTGCGTTTTATACGCCATTCGCCACCAAGCCGCACCAGGCCGTGTTCATAGCGTCCGAAGAAGACATGCTGGGTCTTGTTGCGGATCATATAGACATGACAGGCAAAGGCGGATTTCACGGTCATCGCATCCGCATCCGTCGGTCCGTCCAGGACCACATTGCTGATCTGGTGCGATGTCCGCGGCATCGGGGTCAGCGCCGCCGCCTGCCCCGACCGGATGCGCCAGACCCGGTCCTCCAGCCCGCCACGGGACTTGAAATAGAACATCGAAATCTCGCGGTTCGGGTCGGCGGACAGGGTTTCCTCGTCCAGCCAGCTCGGCGCCCAGAATTCACAATCCTCGCAATAGAGCGCGATCCATTCGTCCCAGCGCCGCTCGTCGAGATACAGCGCCTCGCGCGCCAGAATATCCGCGCCCGCGCGCAACAATTCTTTCTGTTCCAATACCGTTACTCCGCCGCGAGGGGCATGGCGCCGGACAGCCGCTTCACCCATTCCTGGTAGGCCGAATGGTAACTCACCTCGTTCTGCGTGGCGTATTCACCGACCATGCTGGCGACCGGCGAAATACCCAGCTCCCGGGCATGTTCATTGGCGCCGGGCTGCAGCGCGGTGATGCCGCGCTCGAAACACTGCAGCCAGTCGTCATCGGCGCTGACGAACCCGGCCTGGCAATCCTCGTAGACGATCGTGTCATCCGGCGTCGCCAGCCCGGACACATTGAAGAAATCCTCGTGCTGGCGGATCCGGGTGTAGCGCAGGTCATCCGCCTCCCCGACGGGTGCCAGGCTATACATGACCATTTCGGTTTTATCGACGGCGAGCGGCGTGATCGTGCGCAGCACAAGCGAGGTCGAATCCGCGATCTGCAGGTTCGGGAAAATCGTCAGGTTGCGCGCCCGCACCATCCATTTCGCCCGGACTTCGCCGACCCGCGCCGTCACTTCCTCGATCTCGCCCCACAGCGGCTGGGTTTCCGGGTTGGGCTGATCGGCCCACATCACCGCATGGCCGTTGCCCAGGTTGAACATCCCGGCGGGCATGGCAAAACGGCGCTGGAAATTGGGTGAGGTCACCTGCCGGTTGGCGCTTTTTCCCGCCTCGCGCTGGTTCACGATATTGACGAAGCTGCGATGGGTTGACGTCAGGTGATAGAAGTCCAGACTGTTGTCGAGCTGCAGCTTCCAGTTTCCGGCATAGGTGTAATTGGTCCGGCCCGGCACCAGTTCCATGCCCTCGCGCCCCTGGTCCATGACCAGGTCAAGGAACGGTTTCGCGTCGCCCAGATAGTCCGACAGTGACGGTACATTGGGGTTCAGGCTGACGAACAGCAGCCCCGCGTAGCTGTCGAATCGCGCGACCGGCAGCAGGTCATGGTCGCAGGCATCGAAGGATTCGGCATAGCCCCCAGCCTTGCGGTCCTTGATGTCGAAATTTTTGCCGGAAGAATCATACGCCCAGCCGTGATAGTCGCAGACGTGGTATTTCCTGTTGCCGCGCTCCACATGGCAGATGGCGGCACCGCGGTGCCGGCAGGTGTTGTAGAAACAGTGCAGCACGCCATCTTCATCGCGCGACACGATGACGGAACGCCGCCCGATCTTCGTGCAGAAGAAATCGTTCGGTTTCGGTATCTGGTTTTCCAGGCAGACATAGACCCAGCCGCCCTCGAATATCCGGCGCACTTCCAGGTCGAACAGGTCGGCATCGCCAAAGACATCCCGATGCACCTTGAAGGTACCGCTGTCCGGGTCGTCGATGACGTAACGCGCCGCGTCTTCAAATCGCATGGCTATCCCTCCCCGCTCAGTCCTTGAAGGAGGGGTCGAGGCGTTCGGCCAGCCGCAGGCAGGCCGCCCAGTCCTTGCCGCCCTTCAGGAAATTGCCGCCCTGTTTGAACTGGCTGTGAGCGTAATCGCAGGTCGCCTTGTCCGGAATCAGGTAATTGCCCTCGCCGGCTGCCAGCGCTGCAATCTGTCCCTGACAGGCCATTTCCAGCCAGTGATGGTTGACGACGCATTCGGCCACGCTTTCGCCGCAGACCAGCGCACCGTGGTTGCGCAGCATCATCAGACTGCCGCCGTCCAGATCCCGCAGCAGTTTCGGCGTCATGTCATGGTCGAACTCGAAGCCCTCGAATTCATGGTATTTCAGTTCGCCCCAGAAGCGCATGGCATGCTGGTTGATCGGCAGTAACCCGAACTTGTGCGCCGCCACGCCCATCCCGGCCACCGTATGGGTATGCAGGGTCGCGTTCAGGTCCGGGCGCGCCTTCAGCAACCCCGCATGGATGATCAGCGCGCCGCCCTTGATCTGTTTCACATCGGTGTCGAGGATCACATTGCCGTCGAAATCGACCTTCAGGAAGGACGAGGCCGTGATTTCGGCGAACATCCAGTCGGTCCGCTTGATCAGCATATGGTCCGGTTCACCCGGCACGCGCAGCCCGAAATGGTTATAGGTCATGTCGTTGACGCCGTAATGCGCCAGCACGCGGTGCCCGGCCGCCAGTTCGACACGCGCCTGCCATTCCTCGGCACTGACCTGGTCGCGAACGGATTTTCCCCTGGATACAAGCTGAACGGACATGGCCTCTTCTCCCTCGGTGGCTGCGGTGATCCGAATAGAAAACCCGCACCGTCCCGTTGTCAAATCGCCCACCCGGCTTGCACCGCAACGGAACACCTGATCTGCTGGCAGCAGGGAATCAACGGGAGGAAGCCGAAATGGGACGTCTGGACGGCAAGGTCGCGGTCATCACCGGTGCGGGTTCGGGGATCGCCCGCGCCGCCACGCAGATATTCACCCGCGAAGGCGCGAAAGTCGTCGTCGCGGAAATCAACGAGGAACTGGGAAAATCCTGCGCTGCGGAAGCCGGCGACAATGCCGTATTCCACCACACCGACGTCACCGACGAGGCCAGCGTCAAATCGGTCATGGGTTTCGCCTATGATACGTTCGGCCGGATCGACATCCTGCACAACTGCGCCGGCGGTTCGGTGGTCGAGGATACGACCGTCACCGATGTCGATATGGCGGTCTGGGACCGGACGATGTCGCTTGACCTCAAGGGCCCCTTCCTGTGCTGCCGCCATGGCATTCCGAAGCTGCAGGCCAGCGGCGGCGGCAGCATCATCAACATGTCGTCGGTCGTGGCATTGCGGGGCAATCATCCGGCACAGGTCTATGTCTCGGCCAAGGGCGCCATCATCTCCCTGACCCGCAGCCTCGCCGGCAGCTATTCGAAGGACGGCATCCGCGTCAACGCAATCTGCCCCGGGCTGATCAAGACCGACCGGATCAAGAGCCGCTTTCCCGGCAAGGGCGGACACAACGCGCCGCGCGGCGGCAGCACCGAAACCTTCATGAGCTACCCGTTCGGCGTCGGCGAACCCGAAGACATCGCCAATATCGCGCTGTTCCTGGCCTCGGATGAAAGCCGCATGGTGAACGCCGCGATCATCCCGGCGGAAGGCGGTATTTCGGCCTATTGAGGCCGGATTATCCGCCGTCTTCGTCGGGGTACCAGCAGAAATCGATCATCAGGCAGCCGCTGTCACTGCGGACGGGGCCGTGCATCACGCCGGGTTCGCGCGCCGCATAGGCGCCCGTTGTGACCCGTTTTTCACCGTCTGTGCCATCCTGCACGATCATTTCGCCTTCCAGGATATAGATTTCCTCCCAGTAATCATGGGCATGCGCTTCCGGGGTCTCGGACCCCGGGGCCATGCGCAGCAACCGCGTGCGCCGGCCCCGTCGGGCCACCGTATCGAGATCGCTGGACAACACCTTCACGGAAATTCCGCTATTGCCGTCGCCACGGGTCTCGAAGCCCGATTCGAGGTCCACGTCTTGGAAGAACATGTTCCGGCGGGGCTGGGTCATCATCCTGTGGCTCCCATCCTATTTCGGCACGTAGCGTTCGCCGATGGCCGGGCTGTTGACGCCGAGGCCCGGCAGTTCCCAGACACCCGCGCCCGGCGGGTTGAGGTCGCCGCTGATATTGGCGTCGATCAGGAAGGGCTTGTTGGCGGCTATCGCGGCCTGGATCGCGTCGCCCAGATCGCCCGCCCGGTCGATGCTGACGCCCTCGACCCCCGCCGAGCGCGCCATGGCGGCGAAGTCCGGATTGTAGGGCAGGCCGGTTTCCGGGTGGTGGAAATCCGTCGCCAGTTCGCGGCTTTCCAGATAGCCGCGCTGCAGCCCCCGGATCGAGCCATAGGCGTAGTTGTTCCACACGACCCAGACGGCCGGGATATTGTATTCCACCGCCGTGCCCAGCACATTCGCATGCATGAAAAACGCGCCGTCGCCGCAGACCGAAACACAGGGCCGGTCG
>CAXBEC010000193.1:0-6178 GCA_963974145.1 uncultured Alphaproteobacteria bacterium
CTGGTCCAGCATTTCAAGGATGATGCGAGCGCCTTCAACAATACGAAACACGGTACGATTACCGGCAAAGGCGTGATCAACAACCGGATTTCCGAATTTCTGATGTCCCGCCTGCAGGAAATCGGCGTTCCGAACCATTTCATCCGGCGCCTGAACATGCGGGAACAACTCGTCCGTGAGGTCGAAATCATCCCCATCGGCGTCGTTATCCGCAATGTCGTTGCCGGTTCGATGGCGAAACGGCTCGGCATCAAGGAAGGCACGCAATTGCCCCGGTCGATTGCCGAATATTATTGGAAGAATCAGGAACTCGGGAATCCGCTGGTCTCCGAGGAACATATCACCGCATTCGGCTGGGCGATGCCGCAGGATATCGACGACATGCTGTCGCTGTCGCTGCGGATCAATGACTTCCTGACCGGGCTGTTCCTCGGCGTCGGCATGCGGTTGATCGACTTCAAGCTGGAATTCGGCCGCTATTACGACGAAAATGGCGATATGCGCGTCATTCTGGCCGATGAGATCTCACCGGATAACTGCCGGCTGTGGGACAGCACGACCGGCGAAAAGCTGGACAAGGACCGCTTTCGGGAAGACCTGGGCGAGGCTGAAGAAGCCTATCAGGAAGTGGCCCGGCGGCTTGGTGTGCTGCCCGATGGCGGCGAACTCAACGGACCGCGGATGGTCCAGTAACCCGTTTCGGGCAGGTTATGGAGGAATCGTGAAGGCAAAGGTTCATATAACACTCAAATCAGGCGTTCTTGACCCCCAGGGCAAGGCCATTGGCCATGCGCTGGAATCGCTTGGCTTCAAGGGCGTTGGCGAGGTTCGCCAGGGAAAGTTCATTGAACTGGACATCGCTGAAACCGACCCCGGAGCCGCCCGCGCCCAGGTCGAGGAGATGTGCGCTAGGCTGCTGGCCAATACGGTTATCGAAAATTACGAGATCGAACTGCAGCCATGAAGTCCACGGTCGTCGTCTTTCCGGGATCGAATTGTGATCGCGATGCCGCGGTGGCGCTGGAGCGCGCCTGCGGCACCCCTGCCGACATGGTCTGGCACCGTGACACCGAGCTGCCCGCCACCGACCTGATCGTGCTGCCCGGCGGTTTCTCCTATGGCGATTACCTGCGCGGCGGCGCGATTTCGGCCCGTTCTCCGATCATGCGCGACGTCGTCGCCAAGGCGGCACAGGGCGTACCGGTCCTCGGGATCTGTAACGGATTCCAGATCCTGACCGAATGCGGCTTGCTGCCAGGCGTGCTGATGCGCAATTCCGGGCTGAAATTCATTTGCCGGACCCTGCATGTCGCTGTCGCCAATACGGATTCCGTTTTCACCCGCGGCTACGAGGCAAATCAGGTGCTGCAAATTCCCGTCGCACATAACGAAGGCAATTACCGGGCCGAGGAAACGACGCTGGACCGGCTGGAAGGCGAAAACCTTGTTGCCTTCCGCTATACCACACCGGATGGTGCCGCAAATGACGCGGGAAACCCGAATGGTTCCGCCCGCAATATTGCCGGCATATTCAATGAAACACGCAGCATCCTGGGGCTGATGCCGCACCCGGAACGCGCAGCCGACCCCTATCACGGCGGCATGGACGGCGCCCGTATGTTCGACGGCCTTGTAGCGGCGCTGACACGATGAAGAATATCTCGATTACCGATGAAATCGTTGCCGAGCACGGGCTGAGCACCGATGAATACAAGACGCTGCTGTCGATTCTGGATCGTGAGCCGAACCTGACGGAACTCGGTATCTTTTCCGTCATGTGGTCGGAACACTGTTCGTATAAATCCTCGCGGAAATGGCTGAAAACCCTGCCGACCGAAGGCCCGCAGGTCATCTGCGGCCCCGGTGAGAATGCCGGCGTGGTCGATATCGGCGACGGGCTGGCGGCCGTGTTCAAGATTGAAAGCCACAACCACCCGAGCTTCATCGAACCTTTCCAGGGCGCCGGCACCGGCGTCGGCGGGATCATGCGCGATATCTTCACCATGGGCGCGCGCCCCGTCGCCAATATGAATGCCCTGCGGTTCGGCAGCCCCGACCACCAGAAGACGCGGCACCTTGTGTCCGGCGTCGTCGCCGGTATCGGTGGCTATGGCAATTGCATGGGCGTTCCGACCGTCGGCGGCGAAACCAATTTCGATCCGGCCTATAACGGCAATATCCTGGTCAACGCCATGACCGTGGGAATCGCCGGTGCGGACAAGATTTTCTATTCGGCAGCGGCGGGGATCGGCAATCCGGTCGTCTATATCGGTTCCAAGACGGGCCGCGACGGAATCCACGGCGCGACCATGGCATCGGCCGAATTCGACGATGATTCCGAGGAAAAGCGCCCGACGGTACAGGTGGGCGATCCGTTTACCGAAAAACTGCTGCTGGAAGCGTGTCTTGAGCTGATGGCAACGGATGCGATTGTCGCCATCCAGGACATGGGCGCCGCCGGGTTGACCTGTTCGACCGTGGAGATGGCGGATAAGGGCGGCGTCGGGATCGAATTGAACCTCGAAAACGTTCCCATCCGCGAAGAAGGCATGACACCCTACGAAATCATGCTGTCGGAAAGCCAGGAGCGGATGCTCATGGTGCTTAAGCCCGGCCGCGAGGATGTCGCCCGGGCGATTTTCGAGAAATGGGAACTGGATTTCGCCATTGTGGGCCGGGTCACGGATACGGGTCGCTTCGTCCTGAAACTGCATGACGAACTGGTTGCCGATATTCCCGTTGCCCCGCTGGTCAATGAATCGCCGCTTTACGACCGTCCCTGGATACCGACGCAGAAACGCGGCGTGCTGGCCGCAACCGCCGTGGCCGCGCCGAACGATCCGCTGGACGCGCTGCACCGGCTGCTCGGCACGGCGAATTTCTGTTCGCGGCGCTGGATCTGGGAACAATACGATCACATGGTCATGGGCGATACAAACCGCGGACCGGGCGGCGACGCCGCGATCGTGAGGATTCACGGCACCTCGCGCGCCTTGGCCATCACAACGGATTGCACACCGCGCTACTGCCTGGCCGAACCGGAAACCGGCGGGAAACAAGCCGTTGCGGAAGCCTGGCGGAACCTGACCGCCGTCGGCGCGCGCCCCCTGGCGCTAACCAATAACCTCAATTTCGGCAATCCGCAGCGCGAAAGCATCATGGGACAGTTCGTCGGCTGCGTGTCCGGCATTGGCGACGCATCGCGCGCCTTCGACTTTCCCGTCGTCTCCGGCAATGTCTCGTTGTACAACGAAACCAACGGAGTCGGTATCCTGCCGACCCCGGTGATCGGAGGATTGGGACTGGTCGACGACCTGGACCGGACGGCGGGTCTCGCCTTTCCCGCAGCCGAACAGACCATCATCGTTATCGGCGAAACAACGGGCTGGCTGGGATCCTCTGCCTACCTGGCGGAAATCGAGAAACGCGACGAGGGCGCGCCGCCGCCGGTTGATCTGGCTCTGGAACGGCGCAATGGCGATTTCGTGCGTGGCTGCATCCATGACGGCAGCGTGACAGCCTGTCATGATGTTTCCGACGGCGGGTTGGTGGTCGCCATCGCGGAAATGGCGATGGCGGGCAATCTCGGCGCCGCCGTCGCGATGCCGGATGACTCGGTGCCATTGCATGCCTGGCTGTTCGGCGAAGATCAGGCACGTTACGTGATTACAACAGAAAACCCGGACAAGGTACTGAAAGAAGCGGATAAAACAGGCGTCTCGGCAAGCGTCATTGGCCGCACCGGCGGCGCTTCATTGACAGTACAAAGCGCGTATACCATATCCATTGACAAGCTGCGGACCGCGCATGAGGCATGGTTGCAGGGCTATATGACAATGGCCTGACGGCGGGCGTATTAGGGAGGGTGGACCATGGCAATGAGCCAGGCGGAAATCGAGCAGATGATCAAGGAAGCTATTCCGGATGCGCAGGTGCAGATCGAGGATCTGCGCGGGGATGGCGATCATTATGCCGCCTTCGTCCGCTCGGCGAGTTTCGAGGGAAAAAGTCGCGTACAGCAGCACCAGATGGTGTACAAGGCGCTTCAGGGTCGCATGGGCAACGAGTTGCATGCGCTAGCATTACAGACAGCCACGCTGGAAGACGGCCAGGGCTAGAGGGAAAGGAACGAACCATGGATGACAATCCGGTATTCGCCCGCATCCAGGAGGATGTGGACGGCAATGACATCGTGCTCTTCATGAAGGGCACACCTGTTTTTCCGCAATGCGGCTTTTCCGCCGCGACCGTGCAGGCACTGACGCTACTCGGCGTCAAGTTCAAGGGCGTGGATGTCCTGCAGGATCCTGGCCTGCGCGAAGGCATCAAGCAGTATTCAAGCTGGCCGACCGTACCGCAGCTTTACGTGAAGGGCGAATTCATCGGCGGCTGCGATATCGTCCGTGAAATGTACGAAACCGGTGAACTCGCCGAACTGATGTCAACCAAAGGCATCGCAACCGAACCTGCCGCCTAGCAGGCAAAAATGCCGGCCGTCATTGGGGCGGACCGGCATTTTTCGATCCCCGTCGCGGTGCTGACCCGTTACAATACAGTACCGCAAGCAGGAGTTGCCTGCTTTCATATTTGAAACGGGTTGAATCGCATGGCTCTTCTGCTGGGATGTATTGCTGACGACTTTACGGGCGCAACCGATCTTGCGGGGACGCTGGTCCGCGAGGGCATGCGCACGGTGCAGATGATCGGCGTCCCCGCGCCGGGCACGCCGCTACCCGATGTGGATGCGGTCGTGATTGCCCTCAAATCCCGTACAATTGCCCCGGCCGACGCCATCGCCCAGTCCCTGGCGGCGCTGGAATGGCTGCGCGGGCATGGCTGCAAACAGTACTTCTTCAAATACTGCTCCACCTTTGATTCAACCGATGACGGCAATATCGGGCCCGTCGCCGAGGCGCTGATGGCGGCGCTGGAAACGGGCTTCACCATCGCCTGCCCCGCCTTTCCGCGCAACAACCGGACAATCTGCAAGGGTTATCTGTTCGCGGGCGACGTCTTGCTGAACGAGAGCGGCATGCAGGACCATCCGCTCACGCCGATGCGCGACCCCAACCTGGTGCGGGTGCTGGACCGACAGACCAAAGGCGCGGTCGGCCTGGTGGCCTATGACACGATCCGGCGGGGCGCGGCCGAAACCCGTTCGGCGCTGGATAACCTGAAAACCGGCGGCGACCGTTTCGCCATCACCGATGCCTTGGACGAAAACGACCTGATGGTTATCGGCGAAGCCTGTGCCGATTACGCCCTTATTACCGGCGGGTCCGGTATTGCCATCGGGTTACCGGAAAATTTCCGCCGCGCCGGGCTGCTGCAATCCGGAATCGCCGCGGATTCACTGCCAGCCATAACCGGCCACGCGGCTGTCCTGTCCGGCAGCTGTTCGCGCGCGACCAATGAACAGGTCGCCCTGATGGCGCAGGACCACCCGTCCTTGAAAATCGACCCCCAGGCCCTCGCCCGGGGCGAACCGGTCGCACAGATGGCCATCGACTGGGCGGCGCCGCTTTTGGCGGATGGTCCGGTCCTCATCTACGCAACCGCCACGCCGGAGGATGTGCGGAAAACACAATCGGAAATCGGCGTCGATAAGGCCGGCGCGCTGGTCGAGGACGCCATGGGCGCGATCGCGCGCGGGCTGGTCGAAGCCGGTGTCAGGCGGCTGATCGTTGCCGGCGGTGAAACCTCCGGCGCTGTTGTTGGAGCGCTCGAGGTGCCCGGCCTGCGCATCGGTCCGGAAATCGACCCCGGCGTTCCCTGGACCGCCAGCCTCGGCGACCCGGCATTGCTGCTGGCGCTGAAATCCGGCAATTTCGGTGCACCGGACTTCTTCACCAAAGCCCTGAAGGTACTGGCATGAGTGAATCACGGCTGCGCGAGGAAATTGCCGCCTTTGGCAAATCCCTGTTCGACCGGGGCCTGAGCGGCGGCAGTTCCGGCAATATCAGCGTGCAGATGGACGATGGCTGGCTGATGACGCCGACGGGATCGTCGCTGGGCAATCTGGACCCGGCACGTATTTCCAAACTGGACCGGACCGGCAAACTGGTTTCCGGCGACGCGCCAACGAAGGAAGTCTTCCTGCATCAGGCCATGTATGAGGAACGCCCGCAGGCCGGCGCCATCGTGCACCTGCATTCGACCCATTCGGTCGCGGTTTCCT
>CAXBEC010000194.1:0-6177 GCA_963974145.1 uncultured Alphaproteobacteria bacterium
TCGTACGGTGGCTGACTTCGTATATCACGCCGGGCGTCCGGAACTGCCGCTGCGAACCGGCAGGACATGGGTAAAGTAGGCGCGCGAAATGGCGTCGGACAACATCACCGACATTTCCTGCTGCCGCCGCAGGAAATGGTCCAGCATCATACGCCTGCCCCGCTTGTCACGGGTATCCGCCAGTTCATACACCATGGCCAGCTTCAGTTTACTGCGCATCTCCTCAACCAGGTATTCCTGATTCGTCAGGGTCGCCATAAGCGCGTCACGCGGCATCGCGGCAATGTGTTCGCTCAGGGCGTTGGCCTGGAAAACCAATGACCGCGGGTTCGTCTCGTCACACATCAGCAGGTCCAGTACCGGCGCGAACTGCGCTGTCGACAGGTACCGTGTCCGATAGGTCATCGTGCTGTCACCCAGTTCGAGCAGCAGGTCGAGCCCGCCATCGGATTCCGGATCGCCGGATCCGGCAAGTTCGCGGATCAGTTTGGCCGTATGCTCGCTGCGTTCGATGCGTCGGCCGACATCCAGCAGTCGCCAGCCGACACTGCGGGTCATGTTTTCCATCTGCATGCCGTTGAACGCCGTCAACAGCCGCAGCAATTCGTTCAGGAAGGCATGCGCGTTGTCGATTCCGACAGGGGCCATCGCCGCATATCGCGCCGCAAGCCGATGCGGCATATCGAGAATCTGCCAGGCATCCTCGCTGAGCCGGTCGCGCACCAGCGATGCGGTCCGCGTCAGATTGCCGAGCAGATTCAGCAGCCCGTTATTGACATTCCGGTCAAACAGCAGATTGCCGATTTCCCGTTCGAAGGCGGAAATACCCGCCGATTCCGCGCGTCGTGCCGAGCGCTTCGCCAGGTAGCCCAGCCCGGTCAGAATGCCGACCAGCCGGCGCAGGATTATGGGATCGTCCGTTGCACCGACTTCTCCCATCATCCGGCGTATCAGGCTACGCATCAGCCGGACGGTACTTTCGGTCCGTTCGGCATAGCGGCCCAGCCACAGCAGGTTATCGGCGACCCGGCTTGGAATATTCTCCCCGCTGCGGCGCAGGACCGAAGCCGCCTCCAGGGCGGGAAGGCGGCTGAACGTGCTGACCGGGCCGTCCGCCAATACCCATGTGTCCTTGCTGGCATCGCCCTTCTGCATGGAGACCGCATGGGTGTAGGGTTCATCGGAAATCCGGGTCAGCCCGCCCGGCATTACCCTGTATCCGCCATTTTCCGCACAGATAAAGACCCGCAGCATCATGGGACTGGGGTGCAATCCGCCATCGCGCCATGCCGGTGTCGTCGATAACGGCAGGACTTCCTGACCGATAAAATCACGCTCGCGCAAGCGCAGGCGGGAGACAATGTCCTCCCGGTCCTGCCCCGAAAGCTGCTGCGGTAATACAGCGTGCATGCTGTCCGTTAGAATAGTCCGGTTGGAAAATGTCGGCCGTAACACAAGGTTATCGAGATTATCCAGAACGTAATCGCGTTCCTTTTCCTGTCCGCACCACCAGGTCGCGACCGATGGCAGTTTCAGGTCCTCACCGAGCATGTGCCGACAGAGACCGGGGAGGAAGCCCATCATGGCTTCGCATTCGACGATGCCGCTGCCCAGGGAATTTGCGACTACAACATTGCCGGCGCGAACCGCCGCCACGAGGCCGGCCACCCCCAGCAGCGACTCGGTCCGCAATTCCAGCGGGTCGCAGAAATCGCCATCGACCCGGCGGTAGATCAGGTCAACGGGCCGCAAACCGTTCAGGGTCTTCAGGTAGACCCTGTTGTCGCGGACCGTCAGATCAGCCCCCTCGACCAGCGGAAACCCGAGGTAACGGGCAAGATAGGCGTGTTCAAAATAGGTTTCGTTGGAAGGCCCCGGCGTCAGGAGGACAATCAGCGGGTCTTCCCGCCCGGTCTGCGCGACCAGATTGTCACTGAATGCCTGGAAGAAAGCGGCCAGCCGCTGTACCGGCGCATTGCGGAATACAGTGGGAAGAGAACGCCGGATGACCAACCGGTTTTCCAGCGCATACCCGGCGCCGGAAGGCGCCTGCGCCCGGTCGCTGACAACCCACCAGGTATTGTTCGCGGCCCGTGCCAGATCAATTGCCATAAAATGAAGATGCACGTCGCCCGGTGGGGAAATGCCATGCATCGGGCGCAGGAAATTGGGGTTTTCGAAAACCATCGCTGGCGGAATCCGGCCTTCCCGCAACAGAGTCTGCGGGCCATAGAGATCGGCCACGATGGCATTCAGCAGTGTTGCCCGCTGGATCAGCCCGGCTTCCAGGTTACGCCATTCCGCAGCATCGATGATGAAAGGTACCGGGTCCATTCGCCAGGGGCGCGCGCCACTGCCATCCGCATCATAGACGTTGTACGTCGTGCCATTTTCACGGATCAGCCGCTGCGCAGTTTCCCAGGCGTTTTCAAGTTCGACACGCTGCGTGGCGTCCATTTCCTCCAGAAAAGCACGCCAGTGCGGTCGAATCCCGCCCGCGGCAAAAACCATTTCATCATATGCGCCTTCGACGGGCCGATACCCGTCGGCGAGACCGGCCGCCAGGCCGCCCTCACCGATGTCGGTGTCGTGACTGAAACTTCGTTTGCTCAATGCGTGCGCCGGAGATCAAGAGTCATCGGGAATTCAGGGCTGGACATCGAACGCGGCGCCGTGGCGGCACCGGGTGTGTGTCCGAACTCGAAGAACCGGGACAACCGCCGGCTCTCCGCTTCATAGGAATTAACCGGGAAATGTTCAAAATTACGGCCACCCGGATGTGCCACATGATAGGTACATCCCGCCACCACGCGGCTCGTCCATGTGTCGAACAGGTCGAAGACAAGCGGCGCATCGACGCCGATTGTCGGGTGCAGCGCCGATTCCGGTTTCCATGCCCGGAACCGCACGCCGGCGAAATATTCACCATTCGTACCCGTCGATGTCAGCGGCACCTGATGCCCGTTGCACCCGAGCACATAACGGCCATCGGTCATGCCCCGGATACGGACCTGAAGACGCTCGACCGATGAATCGACATAGCGGACCGTACCGCCGGAGGTCCCTTCTTCGCCCATGACATGCCATGGCTCCAGCGCCTGGCGGATTTCAATTTCTATGCCCTGGTATTGGGTCGCCCCGTAGCGCGGGAAACGGAATTCGAATTGCGGTGCGAACCAGTCCAGTTCGAACGGGAACCCTGCGTCGCGCATCTCGTCGATGACGCCGGCAATATCCGCCCAGACCGCATGCGGCAGCATGAAACGGTCATGCAGCGACGTGCCCCACCGGACCAGCGGCGCGGTATAGGGCGTTTTCCAGAACCGTGCGATCAACCCGCGCAGCAGCAATTGCTGCGTCAGGCTCATCCGCGCATGCGGCGGCATTTCGAAGGCGCGGAGCTCGACAAGGCCCAGACGACCGGTCGGGCCATCCGGCGAATACAGCTTGTCGATGCAGATTTCCGTTCGGTGCGTATTGCCGGAAACGTCGATCAGCAAATTTCGCAGAATGCGGTCTATAAGCCAGGGCGGGCACTCGGTGCCGGCGTCGGGAATCTGGCCCATCGCAATTTCCAGTTCATACAGGCTGTCATGCCGGGCCTCGTCCACGCGCGGCGCCTGGCTGGTCGGGCCGATGAACATGCCGGAAAACAGGTAGCTGAGCCCCGGATGATGCTGCCAGTAGGTAATCAGGCTGCGCAGCAGGTCCGGACGCCGCAGGAAGGGGCTGTCGGCCGGTGTCGCGCCGCCCGCAACGACATGATTGCCGCCCCCGGTGCCGGTGTGGCGGCCGTCCAGCATGAATTTTTCCGTACCCAGGCGCGTCAGGCGCGCATCCTCGTACAGCGTGGTCATGATATCGACCATCTCGTCCCAGCTGCGCGCGGGCTGGATATTGACCTCCAGAACACCCGGGTCAGGCGTGACCTTGATGACATTCAGGCGTGGATCGTTCGGCGGCGCATAGCCTTCGACATGGATTTCGATTGACGAATCCGCGGCCGTTTCCTCGACGGCCAGAATGAGTTCCAGGTAATCCGCCAGCGTCTCCGTCGGCGGCATGAAAACGCACAGCCGGCCGTCGCGCGGCTCCACCGTCAGTGCGGCGCGGGCGATCCCTCTGGCGCCACCGCCGGTCGACTGGCCGGACTGGGTCTGTCGGTTTGCCGCCGGATGTTCTTGCCCGGCAATATACTTCTGATGCCGTTCATCCGGGTCGGGCAGTTCGGTCGGTTCGGCGAACGGATCCGCCGGAATGATGTACGGATAGTCGACTTCGGGAATATGCGGCAGCGATCCCAGCGGCAGGCGGTAACCGACCGGCGAATCGCCCGGGATCAGGTGCAGATGCTTGCTGCGGGTCGTCCAGGGTTCACTCACCCAGCGTCGTTCGCTTGCTTTCGCGTTCCAGCGCTGCACCGGCAGGACAAACCCCGTCGGTGTCTGCAATCCCCGTTCAAAGGTTTTCGCCAGGCGCTCCCGCTCCATGGGGTCGTCCAGCTTGGAATCCGCCGGATCGACGTTTTCCGGCAGATGCCGTTCCTTTTCCAGAAAATGCCACGGGTTTTCATAGGCCGCCGTCGCCGCATCCGGGTTGATATCCAGCCGCTGCGCCACGCTGCGCGCGAAGGCTTCCGCCTCTTCGATCGCGGGCGCGACGTTTTCATCTTCATCCGCGATCAGTTCCGGGTGGCGCCACATCGGCTTGCCATCAACACGCCAGTACAGCGCAAAGGCCCAGCGCGGCAGCTGTTCGCCGGGATACCACTTTCCCTGCCCGTAATGCAGCAACCCGTCCGGGGCATATTTTGCCTGCAGGCGGCGGATCAGGTCGTCCGCCAGGGGACGCTTGGTCGGTCCCACCGCGGCGGTGTTCCATTCCTCGGCATCGGGATGATCAATGGATACGAAGGTCGGTTCGCCACCCATGGTCAGGCGGACATCGCCGGCTTCCAGGCTGGCATCAATCTGCTGGCCCAGGGCGTCAATCGCCTGCCAGGTTTCCTCGGTATAGGGCTTCGTCACACGTGGCGATTCAAAGACCCGGGTAATCTTCATGTCGAAGGAGAAATCGACCTCCGCCTCCCCCACGACACCGGAAATCGGCGCGGCGCTCTGTGGCCGCGGTGTCGCTGCCAGCGGGATATGGCCTTCGCCGGCAAACAGTCCGGAAGTCGGGTCGAGACCGACCCAGCCGGCGCCGGGCAGGTAAACCTCCGCCCAGGCATGCAGGTCGGTAAAGTCCTCTTCGGCGCCGGATGGGCCGTCGAGGGACTTCACATCAGGCTTCAACTGCAGCAGGTAGCCGGATACAAAGCGCGCCGCGAGGCCCAGATGCCGCAATACCTGCACCAGAAGCCAGCCGGTATCGCGGCACGATCCCTTGCCCCGCGCCAGCGTTTCCTCGCAGGTCTGAACGCCGGGTTCCATGCGGATCAGATAGGCGATTTCCGTTTGCAGCCGCTGGTTCAGCCCGACCAGAAAATCAACCGTCTGCTGCGGCTTTTTCGGGACGCCTTTCAGCCATTCGGTCAGCAAGGGCCCGGCAGGTTCCGCTTCCAGATATGATCCGAGCTCGCGCTTCAGCCCGGCATCATATGAAAACGGAAATTCTTCCGCATCCGGTTCCAGGAAAAAATCGAACGGATTCTGGACCGACATATCGGCAACGAGGTCCGTCTGTACGACGAAGTGATCAACCGGATCGGGGAAAACGATTCGCGCCTGGTAATTGCCGTAAGGATCCTGCTGCCAGTTAATGAAATGCCCTTCGGGCTCTATCTTCAGCGCGTAGCTGAGGATTGGCGTGCGGGCATGCGGCGCCGGACGCAGGCGCACAACCTGGGGCCCCACTTCAACCTTACGGTCATAAATGTAGCTCGTCTTATGGTGCAGCGCGACATGAATACTCATACGCAATCAGGTCCTAACTGTAAAAAATCGCGACCGTGACCGGTTACAGCGGTTTAGCCACACAGTGTCCGGTGGCCGAAAACGATCAATGGCTATTATAAATCAATTGACTGCGTCCGCCACCGAATAGCTTACACGACCGGCCTATCGAATGACACGTGTTTCCACCGTGGCCTTCGCAATTGCACCCCAATCGTAGGTGACCCCGAGGCCCGGAGCATCCGGCACACCAACACAGCCGTCTTCGCCGACACAATCCAGC
>CAXBEC010000195.1:0-6144 GCA_963974145.1 uncultured Alphaproteobacteria bacterium
AACCCGGATCGGTCATGGTGTTCAGCAGCGGCACCGCGACAGCGGCGACGACGAGCAGGGCCAGCATGATCTGTCCGCCGCGGTCGCCGCGGATAAAGCCGAAAGGCGTATCGTTGCGCATCATGATTCAATCGACCTCCCGCGCAGCGCGAACAGCCCGCGCGGTCGTTTCTGGATAAAGAGGATGATGGCGACCAGCACCAGGATCTTGGCCAGAACCGCGCCGACTTCCGGTTCAAGGATCTTGTTGACGATGCCCAGCGTGAACGCGCCGACCAGCGTACCCCACAGGTTCCCGACGCCGCCGAAGACGACGACCATGAAGGAGTCGATGATATAGGCCTGCCCCAGATTGGGGCTGACATTGTCGATCTGGCTGAGCGCCACACCGGCCATGCCGGCGATTCCCGAGCCGAGCCCGAAGGTCATCGCGTCGGTCATGCCGGTACGAATCCCCATGGAAGCGGCCATCTCGCGGTTCTGGGTCACCGCCCGGATGCGCAAGCCGAAGGTTGTCCGCTTGAGCAGCAGGGCGATCAGCCCCAGCACCAGCAGGCTGAAAACGATGATCCAGATCCGGTTATAGGTCAGCAGCAGCCCGTTGGTGATTTCCAGTGAGCCGCTCATCCAGGCCGGGTTGCCGACCTCGCGATTGGTCGGACCGAAGATCGTCCGCACCGTCTGCTGCAGGATCAGGCTGATCCCCCAGGTAGCCAGCAGCGTTTCCAGCGGACGGCCATACAGGAAGCGAATGACACCGCGTTCGATCCCGATTCCCGCCAGCGCCGACACCATGAAGGCGGCCGGTATGGCGACGAGCAGTGAATAGTCAAACAGTCCCGGGAAGCTGTTGCGAAAGACTTCCTGCACCGCGAAGGTCGTATAGGCGCCGAGCATGACGAGTTCGCCATGCGCCATATTGATGACCCCCATGACGCCGAAGGTAATCGCCAGTCCGATTGCCGCCAGCAGCAATACGGAACCGAGGCTGATCCCCTGAAAGACGTTTTCAACACCGTGCAGGAAGGCCAGCCGGCTTTCGAGTTCGTCCAGGGCCTCGACGACGGCCTCGCGGACCGCCGCGTCGGTTTCAACGGGCTTGCCTTCGCCATCGACGGCGGCAATCTGGCTCAGCAGCGCGCGCGTGTCGGGACCGGCGTCCAGCGCCAGCGTCTTCACTGCGGCAACGCGGGTTTCGGAATTCTCGCCATGGGTCAGGTTGACGGCGGCCAGCGCGCGCTCCATCGCAACGCGAACGGCGTCATCGGTTTCCCGGGCCAGTGCCGTGTCCAGCATCGGCCCCATTTCCTTTGTCCGCGCCTTGAAGACGTCGTCGGCCGCCTGAAGCCGGGCCGCGGGATCGTCGCTCAGCAGAACCAACCCGCCCAGCGCGCCGCGGATGAGGCCGCGCAGCCGGTTGTTGACCCGGATCTTGCTAATCTCTTTTGAGGTAACCTCGGCCACCGGTTCCAGCGTCAGCGGCGCCCGCAGGATATAGACCTTGCCCTTGCGTTCGCCGATGACAACGGAATCATCGGATTTGACCGTAAAGAGGTTGCCTTCGACCATTGCCTCGAGGATCGGCCCGGCGCGCTTGTCGCCGCTGGCGCCCAGCGCCTCGATGGCTGAAATCTTGTCGGTGAAGCCTTTCGCCGCCAGACCGGCGACCGCTTTTTCCAGGGTCGCGTCGTCCGCTGCCAGCCCCGGCTGCGTGCCGAACCCGAACAGGAGCACGGACATGACGAGGAACGCCCTGAGCCTCCCAAGATGCGTAATCATTATTTTCCGCCAGGAATGCTTCCAGAAAGCTGGAAGGCAGGATTCAAAATGTGAAAGGACTTAAGAAGAAAGCGCCGTATCGTCCGCCGGGCCACGGGTCTTGGCGTGACCCGGCGGATGATGACGGATCAGCCTACTGCATCATCATGCCGTATTTCGGCGTCTCGCAGTTGCCGCAGACCCAGGGATAGGTCCAGTCGGCCGTCAGCTTCTTGCTTTCCGGAATGAAATCCGACCAGGCATCGCCGATCACTTCGCCATCGGTCTTCCAGACCGTGTCGAACTGGCCGTCGCCCTGGATTTCACCGATCAGCACCGGCTTGGACAGGTGATGGTTGGTGTTCATCACCGCAACACCGCCGGTCAGGTTGGAAACCTTCTGGCCATACATGGCCTGGCGGACCGCATCCACATCGGTGGTGCCGGCCTGCTTGACCGCCTGTACCCACATCTGGAAGCCGATATAGGTCGCTTCCATCGGGTCATTGGTCACACGCTTCTCGTCTTTGATGAAGGCGTGCCACTTCTTGATGAAGGACGAATTGGCTTCGCCTTCGACGCTCATGAAGTAGTTCCAGGCGGCGAGATGGCCGACCAGCGGGCCCGTATCGAGACCGGCGAGTTCTTCTTCACCGACCGAGAAGGCCACGACCGGAATGTCTTCGGCCTTGATGCCCTGGTTACCCAGTTCCTTGTAGAACGGCACGTTGGCGTCGCCATTGATCGTGGAGACAACGGCCGTCTTCTTGCCGGCGGAAGCGAACTTCTTCACATCGGCGACGATGGTCTGCCAGTCGGAATGACCGAACGGGGTGTAGTTTTCCATGATGTCGTCATCGCTGACGCCCTTGGAATGCAGGAAGGCCCGCAGGATCTTGTTGGTGGTACGCGGATAGACGTAATCCGTGCCGAGCAGGACCCAGCGCTTGGCGGAACCGCCTTCTTCGCCCATCAGGTATTCAACGGCCGGGATGGCCTGCTGGTTCGGCGCCGCGCCGGTATAGAACACGTTGCGCGAGCTTTCTTCGCCTTCATACTGAACCGGATAGAACAGCATGCTGTTCAGTTCCTCGAAAACCGGCAGCACGGATTTCCGCGATACCGACGTCCAGCAACCGAAAACGGCCTGGACCTTTTCCTTTTCGATCAGTTCGCGCGCCTTTTCGGCGAAGAGCGGCCAGTTGGACGCCGGATCGACGACAACCGCCTCGACCTTCTTGCCCAGCAAACCGCCATTCTTGTTCAGGTCATCGACGAGCATCAGGACGGTGTCCTTCAGCGTCGTTTCGCTGATCGCCATGGTGCCCGAGAGCGAATGCAGAACGCCGACCTTGATCGTGTCCTGCGCCTGCGCGGGTACCGCAAGCGTTACTCCGGCCAGGGCGCCCGCAATTGTGGCTCCCTTGATATACCGGCTGATTTTCCCCATTGCTTAATCCTCCAAAGGTTATGTGCACGGGACACAGGGGTAGCAACGGCCGTGCCAAGCCTTGGAAAGTGCAATTATTTTTTAATAACACCTTGGGAGAAAACAATTTTTCAGAATTTTTCGAAAATTCCCATTAATGCGCCACGTCCTTGTTGCCTATTTTTTAGGCGGATTATTCATCGCGCAATTAATTGCCATACCCGAATTATGGCCTAAGCCCCTAAAACCAATAGAAAAACAATTATGCCTATTTTTTATACGTGTCTTGTTTCTGCCTTTTTTTTCGTCAGAAACGTTTCATTCCGCACACCCAATGCGCGTCGAAACAACCGAATTCTCCCGATAATGAGGTCCTTGCGGAATTCGGCAGCATCCCAATAATGCGCGAAAAATAAACCGGATAACGATACCGAACAGGGCTGGCATCGGCGAATGGAAGGACTTCAGGGCACATGGCTTACGTTCTGAAACAGTTACGGATTTTACTGGTCGACGATGACTTCGCGATGCGCGCGCTGCTGCGCGATGTCCTCAGGGTTTTTAATGTCGGTGACATCCAGACGGCGCAGGACGGCCAGAGCGCCCTAATGGTAATGCGGAATTATCCGGCCGATATCGTGATCATCGACTGGCAGATGAAACCGATGAACGGGCTGGATTGCCTGAAACATATCCGCCAGTCCAACGACACACCGAACCCGTTCGTCCCGATTATCATGCTGACGGCGTTTTCGGACAAGCCGAGGGTCGTCGCCTGCCGGGATGCGGGAATTACCGAATTCATGGCCAAGCCGATTACCGCGAAACGGCTGTATAACCGGATCGCGGCGGTCATCGAAGACGAGCGCAATTATATCCGCGCGCCCGATTTCTTCGGCCCGGACCGACGACGCGCCGAACGGCCGTTTTTCGGACCCGAACGCCGCGAACCGCAAACAGACGTTATGCTGGACTGACAATTCGCGCGTTATTGCGGCCCGCAACAACAAAAAACAGACCATTTATTTACCGTTTATTGTAATTCGTGCATTCATATTGAACTACGAGTATAGTATTATCCTTCTATTGGACTAAAAGGCGGCTAAAGTCAGAGGTTTGGCATGGCACGCGCAACAAACAGAAGCCTGAGCGGCCCGGAAAAAGCCGCGGTCATGATGCTCGCGCTCGGCGAAGAACGCGCCGGGCCCCTGCTGGAGCGTCTCGACAGCGAGGAAATCCGCGACCTCAGCCAGGCCATGGTCACGCTCGGCACCATCGAATCCAACACGGTCGAGCAGATTTTCGTCGAATTCACCGAGAGCCTGTCATCCACGGGATCGTTGCACGGCTCCTATGACAGTACCGAACGGTTGCTGACATCAATCCTGTCGGAAGAAAAGGTCAAGGGCATCATGGAGGAAATCCGTGGCCCTGCCGGCCGGACCATGTGGGACAAGCTGGGCAATGTGAATGAATCCGTCCTGGCCAATTACCTGAAGAACGAATACCCGCAGACAGTCGCGGTGGTGCTGACGAAGATCCGGCATGAGCATGCGTCGCGGGTGCTGGGCGCCCTGCCGGAATCCTTCGCCATGGAAGTTGTCATGCGGATGCTGCGCATGGAATCCGTACAGCGCGAAGTCGTCGACGATATCGAACGGACCCTGCGCCAGGAATTCATGGCCAACCTGTCGGCCACCTCGCAGGCGGACAGCCACGAAATGATGGCGGAAATCTTCAACAGCCTGGACCGGCCGACCGAAAACAGGTTCATGACCCTGCTGGAAGAACGCAATCGGGATTCAGCAGAGAAGATCAAGGCTCTGATGTTCACCTTCGAAGATCTGGCACGGCTGGATCCGGGAGGTGTTCAGACGCTGTTGCGCGCCGCCGACAAGGACAAGCTGGGCATTGCCCTGAAGGGTGCGTCTGATTCACTGAAGGACCTGTTCTTCACCAACATGTCGGAGCGCGCGGCCAAGATCATGCGCGAGGATATGGCCGCGATGGGCCCGGTACGGCTGTCGGATGTCGACGAAGCGCAGCTGGAAATCGTCAATGCCGCCAAGCAGCTCGCCGAGCAGGGCGAACTCATCCTCAGCGAAAGCAACGACGAGGACGAACTCGTCTATTAATCCGGAGAGTTCGAATCGCCTGCTGCAGTTCCGGTTACCGCGAGAAACGCCCGATCAACGGTGTCCCCGTCCACAATGTCACCAGATGCGCAATCGCCAGAAAAATTGCGAGCATGGCGGCGAACTGGATGCCTGTATAGGGAACCCAGCGGATGACGCCGTCTTCCTTTGGCTGCCGGTCCCGCCAGAAGGCAAAAGCAAAGACCGCCACCGCGGCCGCCAGGAACAGCAGCGTTTCAGTCATCTGCCGGATTTGCCGCTGTTATTATTTTCGAATGGCATGATTCCGCATACGCAGGAAATTGGCGGAAGAGCGTGGGAGTCGAACCCACCAGGCACGTTGAACGCCCCTCAACGGTTTTGAAGACCGAGCGCCCCACCGGGGAACGATGCTCCTCCACCGCTGGTTTTATTGCGACGGACCCGAAATTGCCAGCGGAAGATTTACACCTTACTGTCCGCCCGGCATGGCAAAGCCGTATTCGGAAGGCACGTAACGTTCCGATGACACGTATTACATCCTGGCTGGGCAACAGCCCCCCCGCGACAGATGCGTTCGACCGCCCGTTCGATATCGCCATCGTCATTGTCACGATCCTGCGGCCTGGCCTCCTGCGTGCGGTCCGGTCCGTCTACGCACAGGATTTCGAGGGCCGGGTCCAGATTCTCATCGGTATCGACAGGCCGGAAGGCGATCCTGGCATCCTCGACGTATTACTGCGGGAATGCCCGGAGAACATGACCCTCTGCATCCTGGATCCGGGCTATTCCACGGGCGCCAACAAGGGGGGGCTTTACAGCAGCTATGCCGGCGGCGCGACG
>CAXBEC010000196.1:0-6131 GCA_963974145.1 uncultured Alphaproteobacteria bacterium
GTGACGGGTAATAATGTTGATCACGCCGTTTACCGCATTCGCGCCCCACAAGGTCGCGCCCGGCCCCCGGATCACCTCTATCCGTTCAATGTCGTGCATCAGGGGCTGATGCTGGTTCCACAACACGCCGGAGAACAGCGGCGTATAAATGCTGCGGCCGTCGATCAGTACCAGCAGCTTGTTGGCGAAACGGCTGTTGAAACCGCGCGCGGTTATGGCCCATTTATTGCCGTCAATCTGGGCGACTTGCAGCCCGGGCACCGTGCGCAGCAGGTCGGGAATGCTGGTCGCCCCGGACCGGCGAATATCATCCTCCGTAATAACATGGATCGCCGCAGCGGCATCGGATGCCCTTTCCGGGCGCTTCGACACCGAGGTCACCTCGATATTCATCAACTCCTCGAGCGACAGGCGCGAGAAATCCTCCGGACCTTCCGCAGTCACGGCGGATGCGCGTGTTGCAATAGCCAGTTGCAACATCGCCAACGCGAAGATCCAGGTGACCTGATAAGATGCCATTGAGTGCTCTGCAGATATGCCGCCGAAGCCGCCACAATCGCCGGTCTTCGTAAAAAGACCATTAAGCTAGTTTTTCAATACGAACTCGGGACGGTTCCTGCCGGATGCCCGGACGGCAAAAGTCATCGTTTGTAACCAGAATGGGCATTTGAAAGGCCGCCTCGGCGGCGCGGGACGCTATACGGAATGCGATCCATAGGCGTTTCGATATTGCGACTCACTCTTTAATGAATATCGTTGGCGCTCTTTCCTCATGCGAAATCGTTTACTGGACGCCCTCATTGTCGAGCACCGACATCGCGATCTGCCGCATTCATATTCGCGTGGCATTTTGTCCGGGGCGCACCTGAAGCGGGTATCTGCAATATTTTTTAAAAATAAACACGGTTCCGTTACCGGGTTAACGCCGCAATACCGGCCCATACACAGAAATGATTTAAGTCGCATTCGCAATAAATGCGTCGATTGAATGGAAAGGGTAGGGGATGCACAAGAAGGTTACGAACCCCAAGAGAGCAACGCGCTAACGGAAGACCGGTTTCGGTCCCGGTCATACCGCACGGCCTGACCGAAGACCTAGGGGCGCAGCACCGCAAAGACGTATATGAAAATGTCAGTGGCGTCTATCAGGCCGGCAACACCCTGAATGCACAGACGGAAGTGCTGTCGATCATCCGCGGGTTTGAATCACCCCTGCTGTACCGCAACGTCATGCGGTCAAGCCTGGCCGGCGCAGTTGATCTTGGCAATGTGGAACATGTTGAAGTGTTGAAGGGGCCGGCATCGATCCTGTATGGCACGGTGATCGGGAAGCGGCGGGGGCAGGATATTCCTGCAGTTTCAAGCGAACGGATGCAATGGCGCGCGTCGCCCTGATCCAGTAGGAACCGACACCGTTAACGGCAACAGTTGACGCCTCTGTCGCGCCTGCCGCAGACTCCGGTGCCCAGCCGACACCACCGGAGAGCCTCCATGAGTAACACTGCCCCCCCCCGCGAGCCGGAAACCACCACGTTCGACGCGGTCATCGTCGGCGCCGGGTTTGCCGGGATGTACATGCTGCACACGCTGCGCGAACTGGGCTTTACCGCACGGGTTTATGAGGGCGGCGGCGGGGTTGGCGGGACGTGGTACTGGAACCGCTATCCCGGCGCACGCTGCGATATCGAGAGCCTGCAATATTCGTATTCGTTCTCCGACGAACTGCAGCAGGAATGGGAATGGAGCGAGAAATACGCGCCGCAGCCGGAAATCCTGTCCTATGCCAATCATGTCGCCGACCGGTTCGACCTGCGCCGCGACATCCGCTTCGATACGCGGGTGACCAAAGCCGAATATGACGAAGGCGCCAAGCGCTGGACCGTCGAAACCGATCAGGGCGACAGGGTGACGGCACAGTTCTGCATCATGGCGCTGGGCTGCCTGTCGGCGGCGAACAAACCCGCATTTCCGGGAATGGCGGATTTCCCCGGCCCGGTCTATCACACCGGCGAATGGCCGCATGAAGGTGTTGACTTTACCGGGCTGCGCGTGGGCGTGATCGGCACGGGGTCCTCAGCGATCCAGTCGATTCCGCTGATTTCGAAGCAGGCAAAAACACTAACCGTTTTCCAGCGCACGGCGGCTTATACGGTCCCGGCCTGGAACGAAAAACTGGATACTGAATATCAGCGCAGGATCAAGGCCGACTACCCGGCGCTTCGGGCCAAGGCGCGGGCGCGGCCGACCGGGTTCTACTTTCCGTTCAACACAAAGCCCGCGCTGGAGGACTCGCCCGAGGGGCGCGAGAAGCAATACGAGGAATTCTGGTCGCGCGGCGGGCTGCCGTTTCTTGGCGCCTATGGCGACCTGCTGTTTGAAAAGGACGCCAACGACACCGTCGCCGATTTCGCGCGCGCCAAGATCCGCAGCATCGTGAAGGACCCGAAAGTGGCGGACCTCCTGTGCCCGGACAATGTGTTCGGCTGCAAGCGGCTATGCGTCGATACGGGCTATTACGAAACCTATAACCAGCCGCATGTGACGCTGGTGGATATCGCGAAGACCGGAATCGAGCGTTTTACCAGAACCGGCGTGGTCGCGAATGGCGAAGAATACGAACTGGACGCGGTGGTCTGCGCCACCGGTTTTGCCGCAATGACCGGCTCGTTCGACCGCATTGCTATAACCGGGCGTGACGGTCTGCCCCTGACCAAGAAATGGGAAGCCGGCCCGCGTACTTATCTGGGGCTGACCTCTGTCGGCTTTCCGAACCTGTTCATGCTGACCGGCCCGGGCAGCCCCTCGGTGCTGGCCAGTCTGGTACAGGCGATTGAGCAGCATGTCGACTGGGTCGCCGACTGTATTGCCCATATGCGCGATGTCGGGGCGGAGAGCATCGAGCCGACACTGGCGGATGAAGATGCCTGGGTCGAACATGTGAACGAAGTGGCGCAGGTATCCCTGCGCTCCACCTGTTCCTCCTGGTATGTCGGCGCCAATATCCCCGGGCGGCCGCGCGTCTTCATGCCCTATATCGGCGGCTTCCCGGTCTATGTGAACAAATGCAACGAGGTAATGGACGCCGGCTACGAGGGCTTCGTGCTGGACGGCGCGGCAGAAACCAATACTCCGCCGCGCATCCGCCTGACCGAGCGCTGGCACGTGCCGCTGGACATGGAGGTTATCTCCCCGGCAGCCCTCGCCGCGAAGCGCGTGCCGATGGTGTAGGCACCGGCCGCATCACCGCCCCCCTTGCGCGGAACCCGCGCCTGTCTTTAGGGTTGCGGTCGCGTTTCACGGTGTGCGTGTAGCGCATCTGTCCTGTTCATTTGTCCGGCCCGCAGGGGGCGATTGCCGTGCCGGTTTCGCCGATGCGGACACCAAAATAACGCTTGGGGGAATCCATGGATCCGAGGATCGTTTTTGTCACCAATTTTCCGGATGCGGCCGACGTGGCGCGCGAGATGGCGCCGTCCGGCTTCGAACTTGTCATCGCCGCGGCACGCAGCCCGGAATACAAGGAAGCGATGAAGGATGCCGAATACCTGGTCGGCTTTGTAGATTCGCTGGTTGATGAGCAGTTGTTCAAGGACGGGCCGAAGCTGAAGCTGATCCAGTTGCTCAGCGCCGGGTATGACAGCGCCGATCTGGAAGCAACGAAACGCGCCGGCGTACCGCTGTGCAATAATGGCGGGGCGAATTCCCCGGCCGTGTCGGAACACGCGATCCTGCTGATGCTGGCGGTTTCGCGCCAGCTCGTTCGCCAGCACAAGAGCGTGTCGAGCGGCAACTGGCGGGGCAACAGCACGCCCCGGGTGCATGAAGTCGGCGGCAAGACCCTGGGCATCATCGGGCTGGGCACGATCGGCAAGAAGACCGCGCGGCTGGCGAAGGCCTTCGGCATGCAGGTCAATTATTACGATATCGCGCGGCTGACCGCCGACCAGGAAGACGCGCTGGGCGTGCGGTTCCGGCTGTTGCGGGAATTGCTGCGCACCTCCGATATCGTTTCGCTGCACACGCCGCTGAATGCTTCCACCCACCACCTGATCGGGGCCGAGGAACTGAAGCTGATGCAACCCCACGCGATCCTGGTGAACACCGCGCGCGGCCCCGTCATTGACGAGGACGCGCTGTACACCGCGCTGACCGACGGCACCATCACCGCTGCGGGCCTCGACGTGTTCGACCAGGAACCACCAAAGCCCGACAATCCGCTGTTCACACTGGATAACGTCATCCTGACCGCGCATCTGGCCGGCCCGACCTTCGAGAGCAATACCGCGCGGGTGCGGAATTCCTTCGACAATATCCAGCGCGTCGCCCGGGACGAGGAACCGCTGTGGATCGCGCCCGAACTGTTTGAGTAAACCGGCGCGGCAAACCGGGTCGGTCACGGCGGGGCGGCCGCGCGCGCGGCGCCCCGCCACCCGTACCGGTTGCTTGGCGGCGCGGAACGGCTTCGGTATGGTTTCGCAAAGACGCATATGACGCGGCGACGCCGCGCCAAACCCGAAGTCGCTACCGAGGCACGCCATGATTGACCAGCCCGCCACCGAACTTGATGCGCTGGTTATCGGCGCCGGATTTTCCGGCCTGTACCAGCTATACAGTCTGCGCGAGCGGCTGGGCCTGTCTGTCGCGGTTCTGGAAGCGGGCGACGGAGTCGGCGGCACCTGGTACTGGAACCGCTATCCCGGCGCGCGCTGCGATTCCGAGAGCCATTCCTATTCCTACTATTTCTCGGACGAACTGCTGGCGGAATGGGAATGGACCGAGCGCTATCCCGGTCAGCCGGAGATCATGCGCTACCTGAACCATGTCGCCGACCGGTTCGACCTGAAACGCGATATTCTCTTCGGCCGCCGGGTGACCGCCGCCCGCTATAACGATTCCGCGAACCGCTGGCAGGTCGAAACCGATACCGGCGAGCGCTATTCCGCAACCTGGCTGATCACCGCCGTCGGATGCCTGTCTTCGGCGAACGTGCCCGACATTCCGGGCCTGGAAAGTTTCGAAGGCGAGTGGTACCACACCGGCCAGTGGCCGCATGAGGGCGTGGACTTCACCGGCAAACGGGTCGGCCAGGTCGGCACCGGGTCAACCGGCATCCAGGCCGCCCCTGTCATCGCCGAAGCCGCCGCACACCTGACCGTCTTCCAGCGCACGGCGAATTACAGCGTGCCGGCGCGCAATGCGCCGCTAACGGCGGAATTCAAGCGCTGGTGCCGCGAGGAGCACGACGAAATTCGCGCTGTGATCCAGGACACACCGAACGGGCATCCCTTCCGGATTGCCGCACGCAAGGTCTTCGATGTGCCGGCAGCGGAACGGCAGGAGATCTACGAAAAGGCCTGGGAAAAGGGCGGGCTGCAGTTTCGCGCCAGCTTCCAGGACCTGCTTGCCGACAAAGCGGCGAACGACACGGCAGCCGACTTCCTGAAAGGCAAAATCCGCGAGGTCGTCAAGGACCCGGAGACGGCGGCTGCTCTGTCCGATATCGACCATCCCTATGCGGCCAAGCGCCCGCCGATCGACACCGGCTATTTCGAGACCTTCAATCGCGACAGCGTCAGCCTCGTCGACGTGCGGCGAAATCCGATCGCCCGGATCACGCCGAAAGGCATCGTGACCGAAGACGGTGTGGAACACGAACTGGACGTCATCGTCTTCGCCACCGGCTTCGATGCGATGAGCGGCGCGCTGCTCAAACTGGGCATTGAGGGACGGGACGGGCTGTCGCTGCGGGACGCCTGGCGCGAAGGGCCGAAGACCTATCTCGGCCTGCAGGTCGCTGGCTTCCCCAACCTGTTCACCGTGACCGGTCCGGGCAGTCCGTCGGTGCTCTGCAACATGCCGGTACCGATCGAACAGCATGTGGAATGGATCACCGGCTGCATTGCCCATATGCGCGATAACGGGATCGAACGCATTGAACCGGAACCCGAGGCGGTGGACAAATGGGTCGCGCATGTCAACGAGGCAGCCAACGCCACGCTGCTGCCGCTGGCGAAGCATTCCTGGTATCTGGGCGCCAATGTGCCCGGCAAGCCGCGGGTGTTCATGCCCTATGCGGGCGGGATGAAGCGCTACCGGGATATCTGCGACGATGTCGCGGCAAAAGGCTATGA
>CAXBEC010000197.1:0-6101 GCA_963974145.1 uncultured Alphaproteobacteria bacterium
TGCCGAACAGGTCGAGAACCTGGTCCAGCATTTCACGATGCTGGGCGGTAACACAGACCCGGGATTCGATATCCGATGCAGCGGCGAGCGCCTTGACGACCGGGGCAAGTTTGATTGCCTCAGGTCGCGTCCCGAAAACCGTGAGTACTTTCATCGGACACACCGAACATCTGTTGTTGAGGATATGTGGCGCTTCAGGGTCAACTACGCCCGTCCCAGCACTCTATCATAAACTGCCTGATAGCCACTAACGCTCACGGTCCAGTTTCTTTCCTCTTCGACAAAACGCCTGCCGGCGTCCAGAATCGCGGGCAATGTATAGCGGGATGCCGCAATTTGCACGATTTTTTCGGTCAGGTCCTGTTTGTCGCCGGCCCGGAACATGAACCCGGTTTCGCCGTCCCGGATCAGTTCGTTATGGCCGCCAACGTCGGATGCCAGAAACGCATTTTTCTGCGCCATGGCTTCCAGCGGCTTTAGCGGCGTTACCAGATCTGTCAGCCGGGTCGGGTGGCGTGGATAAACCAGCAGGTTGACCAGGCTGTAGTAGCGATTGACCTCGGCCTGCGGCACCCTGCCGGTAAAGATGATCCTGTCCGCGACGCCCAGTTTCGCGGCCTGCGCCTTCAGGGCTTCCTCCATCGGTCCGCCACCGACCAGCAGCAGGGCGACATTGTCCAGGCGGGACGCGATTTCCGGCAGCGCGTCGATAAGCAGGTCCAGCCCCTCATAAGCGTAGAATGAGCCAAGGAATCCCAGGACGAATTTCCCGTCGAGGCCCAGATCGGTCATTAGCGCGTAATCGCGCGGCGTATCGGCATTGAAACTTTCGATATCGACGGCGTTTGGTATCAGGGAAATTTTCGAGGCCGGGACGTTCCGCGCGATCAGGTCCTTGCGCAGGCCGTCGCAGATCGTGGTGACGGCATCGGCGCGCCGAACAGCGTAGGTTTCCATGGCGCGGGTCAGACGGTAGCGCAGGCTTCCCTCGGTCGTCTCGCCGGCGGTGACGGCGGCGTCTTCCCAGAACGCCCGAATTTCGTAAACAACCGGCAATCCGTGGCGTTTCGCCGCGCGCAATGCCGGGATGGCATTCAGGACGGGCGAACTGGCCTGCACGATATCGGGTTTTTCCTGTTCGATGACCTGATTGATGACGCGGGTCGTCAGTCGCATCTGATCGATATCCCGGATAACGGGCAGGCGCGACAGCAGACCCTGTTCCTGGAAGGTGCGGTGGTATTCGAAGCCGCCGAAGGTTTCAACCGGGTCTTCGGCGACCGTATGCCGGGGGGTTGTAACATGGACCGTCTTCCAGCCGCGCTTGCGCTGTTCACGCAAAATCGCCATGGACCGGAAGACGTAACCGCTGTGCAGCGGCAGCGAATGGTCATAAACGTGTAGGATCTTGATACTCATTGCAGATCCCTGGGGTTCTGTCGGATTGCCGGTACGACAGACGCTGGAAATGGTGTTGTTGATATCAAGGAAGGTTTCGGCGAATAATTTTCAAACGGGAATTCTGTGATAGGCCGGACGTCTGGTCGCAAATTCATAGAGCGGTTTCCGCTTATTTATAGGGATAAGCCGAAACCGTTACGACTTTATTTACAATAAAGACCGTTGTAACGCTTGCTTTTTATTGGCCCGACCGAATACGGGCAGGCGCATGAAGGCACCGCCGGAATGTCCGACGGCGCCATTGCGGGGTGCGCTCCGCCGGGTCAATGCGCCATGAATACCGGCAGGTTGCCTTCGTCCAGGATATAGCGGGTTGCGCCGCCGAAAATGTATTCACGCAGCCGGCTGTGGCTGTAGGCGCCCATGACAAGCATGTCCGCCTTAATGTCGGTCGCGGTTTCCAGCAGGACTTCGCCGATCGGACGGTCATTGACTTCGACAATGCGCGAATTCGCAGAAATGCCGTGCCAGGCCAGATATTTTATCAGCTCGTCACCGCTGGATTCCGGCAGCTCGCCCTCGTTTCCCGTAACAACCGTAACGGATCCGGCATTTTCAAGGAAGGGCATGGCGGCCCCCACGGCGCGGGCGGATTCGGCGCTGCCGTTCCAGGCGATCATGATCCGGTCGCCAAGGCCGGCTTGCGGCGCCGGCGGCGCCAGCAGTAAAGGTCGGCCGCTGTGCATCAGCGATGCTTCGAAGGCGACTTCGTTTTCGACCGTTCCTTCCGTTGCATCGCGCGACGCGATAACCAGATCGGCCAGCCGCCCGCAGGCTTCGGTATTCTGATCCGCATTGCCGACAACTTCGCGCCACGAACATGTCGGCGCGGCGGACCCGGCCGGTGCATCGGCCAGCGTGATCGCCTCGCGGCCGCGCCAGGCGTCAAAGGCCGCGCGCGCCTTGTGCGACTGGTTGACGTTTTCCTGTTCCGCCCGCTGGATGAATTCATCCACGAGCGCGCCTGAAATTCCTTCCCCCAGATACGGTATTGCGTCGCGTGGGTCGGTCCGCAGGAATGTCGTATCGACATGTGCATTGAACCGTTTCGCAACTGCAGTTGCCGTGGCGAATACGGTGTCGTCCGCCTTGCGCCCTGTCAACGGCGCGAAAATCACCCTGATTGTCATGTCTCTGTCCCCAAATGATCCAGTAATACGTGCATAATGAGGTTCAGGCGCCTGCTGCGCGATGATCTACATCAACAAGGTGAACCGGTTCCTGTTCAGTTCGCCAGCTTGATAAGTTTCGCCTTTGCCTCCCGGACGGGTTCGCCATCGCGAATACGCGTAAAGACAAGGTCCATGCCGGAGCCGCTCAACGTGCGGGCGTAGCTTTGCATTTCGTAATTGCCATCTGCGGCGATGGTCATGATGTAAACCGTCAGCGTGTGCTTTTCGATGCGTGCCCAGACATAAGGGTTCCCCGCCAGCGGGTCGCCGGATGGCGTGCCGCGAAAGACGCCCGGCTGGCCCGCCGGCGAAAAAGTGACCGTCTGCGCCTTCCGTTTGACTTTTGGATCGTTCTGATCGCCACCACTGCGGATGACCGTTGTCCAGGTAACGCTGAAGCCGCCGCCGCTTGGCGCGATGACGACATCCAGGTCGCGGACCGTGGTGCCGAAATATAGGCTGTCATGGTTTTCTGCATAGCCGCTGCCCTGAAATGTTCCGTAAAACGTCTCGGGCGACAGATTCTCGGCACGGGCGGCGTAGACGGTGACCAGAAAAAGGCCCGCTGCAATAACCGCCCCGCGCAAACCGGAACATTTCAACATGGGGAATCTCCTTCACCAGTACAAGGTCATGGCCAGCGGACTTCCGGCGGCAGTGACATCAGGATTGCCTCGGTATTGCCGCCGGTCATCAGGCCGAAGCGCGTGCCGCGATCATACAGAAGGTTGAACTCAACGTAACGGCCGCGGCGGATCAACTGGTGCTCGCGTTCCGCATCGGTCCAGGATTCGTTCATGTGGCGCCGTACGATCGGCGCATAGGTTTCGATGAAGGCGCGACCGACATCCTGCGTGAAGGCGAAATCGGCCTCCCAGTCACCCGTATTCAGCCGGTCATAGAAAATGCCGCCGATACCGCGCGGTTCGTTGCGGTGTTTCAGAAAGAAGTATTCGTCGCACCATTCCTTGAACCGTGGATAGTAGGCCGGGTCGTGCCGGTCGCAGGCGTCCTGTAACCCGGCGTGGAAGGCGGCCGTGTCCACCGCATCCGGCACCATCGGCGTCAGGTCCGCCCCGCCGCCGAACCAGCCTTCCGCCGTGACGATGTGGCGCGTGTTCATATGGACCGCCGGCACTTTCGGTGATCGCAGATGCGCCACCAGCGATATCCCGGAGGCCCAGAACTTCCCGTCTTCCGCCGCGCCGGGGATCTCCTTGCGGAACGCTTCGGAAAATGTGCCCGTCACGGTGGAAATGTTGACGCCGACTTTCTCAAACACCCGGCCGCGCATGATCGACATTTCGCCGCCGCCGCTCTGTATGCCGCCATTGTCATCGGCGCCGCGGTTCCAGGGGGTGCGTTCAAAGCGGCCGGGCGTCGCGTCGCTATCCGCCACGTCGTCCTCGATTGCTTCGAATTCCCTGCAGATCCGGTCGCGCAGTTCGGCAAACCAGGCGCTGGCCCTGTCCTTGTGTCCGTTACTCATTGGCTGTTCCGATTGCTGTTGGCTGGCGGGGAAAACCGCCGGTCTGCCGTAGCGCCTCACCCAACACCATCGCTGCCGCCAGCGCAATATTCAACGACCGTGCGGCCGGCGTCATGGGAATCCGCAACCGCGCATCCGCCTGTTCATGCACCATATCCGGGACGCCGGCGCTTTCGCTGCCTAACAGTAGAGTGTCATCCTTGTGAAAGGAGAACGCGGTATATGCCGTCGTCGACTTTGTTGTCAGCAGGATGAGCCGCCCCCGGGGAATACGGCAATAGGCGTCCCAGGAGGCATGGCGCGTCATTGCGACGTCATCAAGGTAGTCCATGCCCGCCCGCCGCAATCGGGCGCTAGACCACACGAAGCCGCAGGGTTCGATAACATCCGCGTCGACGCCGGTACAGGCCGCGAGCCTCAGGATCGTGCCGGTGTTTTGCGGGATGTCGGGCTGGAAAAGGGCGATACGCATCGTGGTTCCACAAATAACCGGTCAAGCTGGCGGTCAGATTAGGAGGGCGTATTTCTGCGGATGCAATAGACCCGGAGTTGCCCTGACTTCGCGTTCCCGCCTTTTCATTCATCACGAATCGCATTATACGAAACCGGGTTGGTGGGTCACGCTCGCGTTTCAGGCTTTCGTTAACGACTTGGCAAGGATACTCTGCGACCTACTGTCGCGGAACGTGCAAGGTTGTTGCGTAATTTTTGCCTTGTGAAGCGAGTCGGTTATGATGGCCGCGATTTGGCGTGTAGATCGCCCCGTTTGAGCCGGGCGATGTATGATTGAGGGGTAAGACATGGCGGATACTGCGGCGACGTCGGACGACGAGGGCGTTGAGCGGCGGGATTTTCTCGTTCTGGCGGCGGGCGCGATGGGCGCGGTCGGCGCGGCCAGTTTTGTATGGCCGCTGGTCGATTCAATGAACCCGTCCGCGGAAGTTCTGGCGCTTTCCACTGTTGAGGTAAATCTGGAGCCGATTGAGGCCGGGCAGGCGATCACAATCGTCTGGCAGGGCAAGCCTGTTTTTGTCCGGCACCGGACGGAAAAGGAAATCGCCGAGGCCAAGGAAGTCGTGGTCGCCGATCTGCGCGACCCGCAGCCGGATTCCGAACGCGCCGAAAATCCGGAATGGCTGGTTATGATCGGGCTGTGTACCCATCTGGGCTGCATTCCCCTGGGGCAGAAATCAACAGATCCGCAAGGTGAATTTGGTGGCTGGTTCTGCCCCTGTCACGGGTCGCACTACGATACGGCCGGTCGTATCCGCAAGGGGCCGGCGCCGCGAAACCTGCCGGTTCCGCCGTATTCGTTTGTCAGCGACACAACAATCAAGATCGGGTAGGGGGAGTCGATGAGTTCCGATTCACAGTGGAAGAACCCGGTGGTTCGCTGGGTTGATGATCGTCTGCCGATCTTCACCTATATGGACCACGAGTATCAGCAGTTTCCGATGCCGAAGAACCTGAATTATTTCTGGAACTTCGGTGCGCTTGCCTCAATCGTTCTCGTTGTCATGGTGGTGACCGGGATCATTCTGGCCATGCAGTATACGCCGCATGTCGATCATGCTTTTGAAAGCCTGGAGCGTATCCGGCGCGACGTGAATTACGGCTGGTTGCTGCAATACATTCATATGAACGGCGCATCGATGTTCTTCATCGTTGTCTATATTCATATGTTCCGTGGCCTCTATTACGGCTCCTACAAGGCGCCGCGCGAATTGCTGTGGATGCTGGGTGTGGTCATCCTGTTGCTGATGATGGCGACGGCGTTCATGGGCTATGTGCTGCCCTGGGGCCAGATGAGCTACTGGGGCGCGACGGTTATTACCAACCTGTTCTCGGCCATTCCGGTCGTCGGCGACTGGATCGTAACCCTGCTCTGGGGTGGTTTCTCGGTCGATAACGCGACCTTGAACCGGTTCTTCTCATTGCACTACCTGATGCCGTTCGTCCTGTTTGCGGTCGTTGGTCTG
>CAXBEC010000198.1:0-6088 GCA_963974145.1 uncultured Alphaproteobacteria bacterium
CCGCCGCCAGGTTCAGCACCTGCCGCCGGGCCGGGCCGAGCGGCGGTGTCAGGGCCCTTTCCGGTCCCGCGACGCCATCCAGATAGTCGATGATGACGGTACTTTCCACCAGGGTTTCACCGTCGGCGAGCACCAGCGCCGGTACACGACCCAGCGGATTGTGTTTTCGGATTTCGGCCTTGTCATCGCCGAACGGGACCAGGTCCCGGCGCCGATAGTCGATCCCGTAGACTTGCATCGTAACGGCGACGCGGCGCACGAACGGAGAGCTGTACCGGCCGATCAGTTGCATGGCAATCTCTGCTTCACCGGTCCGGCACAAGAATGATCTTTCCGATCACGCGGCCGCTTTCCACGCGACGCAGGCCTTCCGCGAATCCGGCCAGCGGCAGCTCCCGGTCGATGGCAGGCTGCAGCCCGCCCTGTTCGAAAAGCGTAAACATTTCGTCAAACATGCCCCGGATACGGTTGCGCAGTTCGGGTGGCGCCTGGGTTTTGCCCCAGCCCATGTAAAAGCCCTAGTACAGACCAATGACGCTGAGGTTTTTGACCAGGATGATGTTGGCGGGAACCTGCGGTATCCGCCCCGCGGCATAACCGATCGTCAGGACCCGCGCCAGTGGCGCGACGCATCGCAGCGACTGGTCGAACATGTCGCCGCCGACAGGGTCGAACACGACATCGACACCGCGCCCGTCGGTCAGGTCCAGCACCACATCCCGGAACGATTCAGTGCGATAGTTGATCGCATGGGCCGCGCCATGCGCCCGCGCGGCTTCGGCTTTCTCCGCGCTGCCGGCAGTCGCAATAACCCGCGCGCCGAGCGCCGCGCCGATCTCTACGGCGGCAAGGCCGCTCGCCCCCGCGCCGCCATGGACAAGCAGTGTCTCGTCGGCCGCCAGCTGCGCGCGCCAGGTCAGGGCGCAATACGCCGTTGCGTAGATGGTCGGGAAATGTGTCGCCCGTTTGAAGTCAAGGCTGTCGGGTATGCGGAAGACGTTATCGCTCGTGGCGACGGCCTCCTCCGCGAAACCGCCGGATGGCAGCCCGGCGCAAACCCGGTCCCCGACGCGCAGGCCGCCGCCGGCATCGGCGGAAAGTTCCGTGATGACTCCGGCGATTTCCGTGCCGGGCGTGAAGGGCGGTGTCACCTTGTTCTGGTGCTTGCCCTCGATCACCAGAAGGTTGGCGAAGCTGACACCGGCGGCGTGCACCGCGATCCGCACGCCGGTCGGTTTCATCGGGGGCGGTGATGTCGACTCCAGCCGCAACGAGTCGATCCCGCCGAAATCGTGACCGATAACGGCGCGCATCAGTCCTGCGCCCTTCCGCCATGCCGTCCGGCACCGGCGGCAAAGCGCGCCGCACCTGGCTGCGCTTCCTCCCGTCGCGCCGCGGCGGCGAGGTCGAGTTCCTGCGTGAAGGCCTCTGGCAGCGGCAGGTCCCATTGTGTGATCGCGGAGATCCGGTCCGACCGCATGGCGATCTGCGGGAAGGCTGCGATCTCATGCGCCAGTTCAATTGCCTTGTTTCGCGCCTCGCCGGTTGGCACAAGACGATCGGCCAGTCCGATCGCCAGAGCCTCCGCGCCGGAAACCTTGCGCGCCGTCAGCAGCATATCCAGCGCACGCCCGGCGCCGACCAAGCGCGGCAGGCGCACGGTTGTGCCGTCGCTCATCGGCACGCCCCAGCGGCGCGACAGTACGGCAAAGGTTGCGGTTTCTTCCGCGACACGCAGGTCACAGCGCAGCGCGATGCCGAGCCCGCCGGCGCAGGCAAACCCGGCGACCGCGGCGATAACCGGTTTGGACAGGGTGTCATGACATGGCCCGTCGGGATCGCCTGCCCAGGCGCGGTAATCCTGGCCGCCGGCAAGCGCCTTGAGATCCGCGCCGGCGCAGAAATACCCGCCGGCTCCGGTCAGGACGCAGCAAGACAGAGCGTCATCTGCGTCGAAGGCGCGCAGCGCGCGGGTCAGGGCGTCCGCCGTTTCGTTATCCAGCGCATTACGGACCGCCGGCCGGTTAATCGTGATGATCGCGACCGGACCGTCCTGCTCAAACGTCAGCTTCGCCGTACCTGTTTCAAATGCCATTCTTCGCCTTTCATGTGGACCCATGCCCTTCGGTTCAGGCTGATATTGCATCCGGTAAAAATTAAAAGGTCGGCCATAAAACGATGGCTTCAATCATTGCTTGAACCAACAGCAAAAAAGCCTTATATTCCTATTTCGTGTTTAGGCCACTGCCCTGCAATATGATAATAAATGTATATTGATGTATATCACCCGTAGAAAATTTCCCGTGCGGCGCCACCGGGAACGTCTACGAGATGCCTCGAAAGCCATCTGTTGCGGCACACCGATGCCAACAAATGCAAACAAATGCCAATAAAATCGTATTTTTTACCGGCGGGAACGGTCCCGTCCGCCGGTTAACCGTTTTTTTAAAGCGCTGGTAGTTTGTTACCGTTACACTTCGGATGTCAGGGAGGGGCGCTACCCGGGAACTGGGAACGCGAGTTATGACCGAGCAACAGGAATTCAGCGTCACCTTCTGGGGCGTGCGCGGCAGCATAGCCTGTCCCGGACCCGAGACGATCCGATACGGCGGCGATACGTCCTGTCTGGAAGTCATGTGCGGCACGCGCCGTTTGATCTTCGATGCCGGCACGGGACTGCGCAAGCTGGGCAACAAGCTGGTGCGGTTGGGCCCGGGCGAAACCGATCTGTTCTTTACCCATACCCATTTTGACCATGTCTGCGGGTTGCCGTTTTTCGTCCCGATGTTCGTTCCCGGCAATACGGTGCGGCTCTGGGCCGGTCACCTGTTGCCCGAACACACCCTGCGCCAGGTGCTGGTTGAAATGATGATGGCGCCGCTGTTTCCCGTGCCGCCGGATATCTTTCAGGCCGATGTGTCCTACAATGACTTCGAGTGCGGCAGTGTGCTGAAACCCGGCGCGGGGATTACGATCCGGACCGGCCCCCTGAACCATCCCAACCGCGCGACCGGTTACCGGATCGAATTCGACGGAAAGACCATCTGCTACATCACCGATACGGAACATTACGAGGGCCGGGTCGATGAAGCGATTGTCAATCTGGTGCAGGGGGCGGATATCGTCATTTATGACGCGACCTATACGGATGAGGAATATCCGCGCTTCAAGGGTTTCGGCCATTCGACATGGCAGGAAGGCGTGAAGCTCGCCAATGCGGCGCAGGTGAATACCCTGGTCATCTTTCATCACGACCCAAACCACAACGACGATTTCATGGACGAGGTTGCGCGGCAGGCCGAAGCCATGCGGCCTGGCACCATCGTTGCCCGTGAAGGCCTGACTCTCCGGCCATGACACCGTTCCAGACATGGAAGCGTCGTTTGCGGACCGGACTGCCGACCGTCCTGGGGCTGAATGCGAAGGGGTTCTTCATCCCCTACCGCTACGCCGCTGATTTGCCACCCGCAGCGGCGCGGCGGGGTTATCCTGCCAGCGAGGCGCTGCTGGATGCCTGCACGCCGACAATCGAATCGTGGCTCGAAACGATGGAATCCTACGCCGATGGACTTCTCGCTATCGGCGATGACGCGCCCGCACCGGCGCCGCGCTGGTATCAGGACTGGTTTCCCCGGCTCGACGGCGCCATGGCCTATACGATGGCCCGCCATCATGCGCCACGCCGGATCGTCGAAATCGGTTCGGGTCACTCCACCCGTTTCTTTGCCCGCGCGGTGAAGGACGGTGCATTGTCGACCAGAATCCTGGCAATCGACCCGGCACCCCGCGCCGTGCTGGACGGGCTGTCCGCTGTGACGCTCGATCGCCGGACGGTTCAGGCGGCTGGGCTGTCGCCCTTTGAAGGGCTGGCGGCGGGCGATATCCTGGCGATCGATTCCAGCCATATCCTGATGCCGGGCAGCGATGTGGACCTGCTGCTCAATACCGTGCTGCCGATCCTGCCGGCGGGGGTGATCGTGCATTTCCACGATATTTTCCTGCCGGATGCCTATCCCGCCGAATGGGACTGGCGCGGTTATAACGAGCAACTCGGCGTCGCCGCGCTGCTGACGGGGGGTGCGTGGCGGGTCCTGTTCGGGAGTCACCATGTTGTGACGCGGATGTCAGATGCGGTTTGTGCTAGCGTCGCCGGACGGCTGCCCCTGCTGGAGGGCGCGATGGAGTCGAGCCTGTGGCTTGAAAAAAGCGCGTAAACAACCGAAAGCGCATCGCTATGAAATCACCGGCACTGCCCGCAATATTCGGCAAAGGCGGCGGCGGTCTTAACATTCCGGTCCGGGTACAGGCCACGATCCTGCATCAGCAGGATGCCAGCGAGCGGCTGATCGCCTGGGTGCAGTTCGGCGTCGTGGTGATCTTTGGCACCCTGTATGCGATTTCGCCGAAGACATCGACGGTCGATCCGTGGCTGACCCCTGTCGGCATCGCGCTTGGCGTATATTTTGCCTTTTCCGTCTTCCGCGTCTGGCTGTCCTACCAGGTCCGCCTGCCGGGATGGTTTCTGGCGCTGTCGGTTATCGCCGACCTGACCCTGCTGATGACGATGATCTGGAGCTTCCATATTCAGTACGACCAGCCGGCATCGTTCTATCTGAAGGCGCCGACGCTGCTGTATGTCTTCATTTTCATTGCGCTGCGGGCGCTGCGGTTCGAGGCGCGTTATGTCATTATCGCCGGTCTGGCGGCCGCGGTGGGCTGGCTGCTGATGGTCGGGTATGTCATCACCGTCGACCCGCATGACAACATGATCACGCGCGACTATGTCGCCTATATGACGTCGAACAGCGTCCTGATCGGGGCGGAATTCGACAAGGTGATATCCATCCTGATTGTTACGGCGATCCTGTCGGTGGCGCTTTACCGGGCGCGGCAGTTGCTGGAACGTTCGGTGATCGAGGCGGCGGCGGCGAAGGACCTGGCACGGTTTTTCTCGCCGGAAATCGCCGACAAGATCACCCATTCCGCAACGCAGATCCGGCCCGGACAGGGCGAGGCGCGTGAAGCGGCCATCCTGATGATCGACATTCGTGGCTTCACCGCGCTGTCGAACGAGATGGAACCGTCGGATCTGATTGCGCTGCTGACGGAATATGAGTCGCGGATGGTCCCGGTGATCCAGGCGCATGGTGGCAATATCGACAAGTTCCTGGGCGACGGCATTCTGGCGACATTCGGTGCGGTGCTGCCCAGTGATACCTATGCCGCCGACGCGATGCGCGCGGTGGACGATTTGCGGACGGCGTTTTCCGCCTGGCGCGTGGACCGGATTGCGGCGGGTCTGAAGCCGGTTGAAATCGGCATGGCGGTTGCCACGGGCCGGATCGTCTTCGGTGCGGTCGGCGATGATACGCGGCTTGAATATACGGTGATCGGCGACCCGGTGAATCTCTGCGCCAAGCTGGAAAAACATAACCGGACCGCGCAGTCCATTGCCCTTACGACGGGTGAATCCTATGCGCTGGCGATTCAGCAGGGTTATCTGTGTCCGGCGCCGTGCCTGACACGGCCCGCCGACAGTATCGCCGGCGTCGACCTTCCGGTCGACACCGTCGTGCTTGCCGGTCGGTAACGCGTGGCGCCTTACTTGTAGGGGTCGGCGGCGTCGCGCAACCCGTCGCCGAAGAACTGGAAGGCCAGGACGATCAGGATCACCGGCACAACCGGGTACATCAGCCAGGGATAGAGCGCGACCACGTTGATGTTCTGCGCCTCGTTCAGCAGCACGCCCCAGCTTGTGATCGGCGGCCGCAGGCCAAGGCCGAGGAAGCTCAGCGCGGTTTCGCCCAGGATCATGCTCGGGATCGACAGCGTTGCAGAGGCGATCAGATGGCTCATGAAGCTGGGCAGCAGGTGGCGCCCGATAATGCGGCCCGGCTTGGCGCCCATCAGTTCGGCGGCGGTGCAGAAATCCTCCTCGCGCAGCGCCAGCAGTTTCGATCGCACCGCTCGCGCGAGTCCCGGCCAGTCGAGCATGCCGAGGATGACGGTGATGCCCGCGAAGACGAGGATGGGGCTCCATGAAACCGGCAGGATCGCGGACAGCGCCATCCATAGCGGCAGGGACGGG
>CAXBEC010000199.1:0-6065 GCA_963974145.1 uncultured Alphaproteobacteria bacterium
TCGGCGAGAACCTGCGTGAACACTATGCGCCGCGCATGCGCTGGAAGGTGCCGCCGGAACTGGGCCTGACCTATAACGACAAGGCGAAGGGGCTCGGCCTCGTCCTCCAGGCGTTGAAATACGCCTTCACCGAAAAGGGGCTGCTCGGCATGACGGCGGCCCCGCTGCGCGCCTTCATCCGCACCCGCCCGGGGCTGGAAGCGCCGAACGCGGTGATCGGCTGGGCGCCGTTCCTGATCGGCGAGAACTATACGCTGGCGAAGGAGTCCGGCGTCACCGCCTTCACCCATATCCTGCGATCCGAATCCACCGGCAGCATCCATGCCACATCGGCCGATGCGAAATCCCCGCCGGCGATCAACTTTAACTTCCTGTCGGCGCAACTGGACCGCGACGTCACGGTGGAAGGCATGCGCTTCGTGCGCAACATCATGACCGCTCCGGCCTTGCAGGGCATCGCGACGGACGAGATCGCGCCGGGCATCGACATCGATTCCGACGAGGAACTGCTGGACTGGACCCGCAAGAACGCGGAAACCACCTATCACCCGGTCGGCACCTGCAAGATGGGCCCGGACAGCGACCCCATGGCGGTGGTCGACCACCGGCTGCGGGTGCGCGGCATCAAGGGGCTGCGCGTGGCCGACGCCTCGATCATGCCGACGCTCACATCGGGCAACACCAACGCCCCGTCGATCATGATCGGCGAGAAAGCGGCCCGCATGGTGCTGGAGGATGCGGGGTAGGGGGAGACGCTTCCTCCATCGCTCTCCCGTCATGCTCGGACTTGATCCGGGCATCCAGCTTCGATTGATGACACGCGGAAAATAAAGGCCTCACGGTATTGCGACGGCCTCTGGCGTTGCGGCATGGATGCTCGGATCAAGTCCGAGCATGACAGGGTTTGGCTTGCGAAACGGTCCGCTAAGAAATCGTCTTTGGTGGGAATCGGGCAGAAAAAAAGTCTGCTCATTCAGTTGCGCCGGCGGTTATCAATAAGCCAACAGCGAAAGAAACGCTGACTTTCCCCAGGCTTGCTGGCCCTGCGGACCCATTTCCGGATCAAGTGAGCGGGCTGCGACCGCGCCATGCGTGTGAACAAATCTCTTTGGATTGGTTGCGTCGTTAGGTATTAAGTTTTGGAGCGCACACAACCACCGGAAGATCGTCATGTTTCGTACCGCCCGCGCCATGCGCCTGATTGGGCTTGTGACACTATCGATATATTGTACCGCCTGTGTCGCGACATCGGGCCGTTCGGTGAAGTCGGTCAGCCCGCAGGCGTCGCAGTCTCTCCGGACGGTTGATGTCGTGCTGCTGAAGCCGCCGCTGATTTCGGGCACCGAAGGGTCGAGCGGTTCCAGTTCCGGCACGGGTTCGCCCGGCTATACCTACTATAATACGCCGTCGGGCGGCGGTGGCGGCGGCGGTGCCCTGGTCGGCGCGGCGCTGGCCGCCGGGCTGATCGGCGTTATCGTGGTGGCGGAAGTCATGAAGCGGCAGCGGGAACAGCAGCGCAAAGCGGCGCTGTTGCAGGCGAATCTGGGTGCGCTCGATGTAGAAACGGCGATGGAACGCGCCATCCGGGCGAATTTCACGAACCTGGAATGGTTTCGCGACCCGAATATCTCCCGAAAAAACGGAAAACCGGAGTGGGTCATCGCGAATGCGGCCGGCGAGTCTGACGCGGACGCGGTGGCCTTCGTGACACCGGCGTATGAATTCAACGACGATTTCTCGAAAATCTCGGTTTCCCTGCAATACACGATGTATCCGGTGGCAAGCGGACTTCGGCAGGCACAGGGTGTGGAGCCGGGTGAGCATGCGCCCGTCCTGAATACGCAGGTGGCATGGGAAGTTTCCATCCCGGAGGAAAAGCACGGTCCGGCGGAGGCCAACCTGAATTACTGGAAGGCCGATGACGGCAAGGCGGCGCGCGAGGCGCTCGACACCGCGGTAAGGCTTGCGTCGGCAAAACTCTATGCGGCGCTGACCGACCCACAGGCGACGCTGACGGCGGAAACGATTTCCGTGCCCCGGGAGCCGGCGCGGAAAAAGGAAAACATCTTTCCCTCGATTGCCGCGCGGAACGACTGGTATCGGCAGCAGATTGATACGGTCACCATGACATGGCCGATAGGTATTTTCGGTATCACGCGGACCTGCGAAGATATCGATCTGGTCGATGAGTGTCGCGGCATGATGGAATCGGCCGCCGCCGCCGTACAGCAAAAGCGGGAACGCCTGCTGGAAGCCTGCGAAGCCGCCGACGTTGTACCCGTGACGCCGAGCGGGAAATCCCCCGATACGACGACCTGCCGTAACCTGTACGAACCAGTCGAGACGCAAATAGCGGCGACCCCCGGGGCTGCGAACGACAACGCCAAGCCGGAACCGGAAGCCACAATGCGTGGACCCGTGGCCGCGCTGCCGCGGCAGAAAACCTATGACGAAATTTATGGCGACCTGAAACGGGACTTGGAACGGAAAAAGCAACTGGCGGATGGCAGCATTTTCCAGGGAAGGAATGGCGACAGCACGCTGAGGATCGTCGCCGCGGGTAACGGGTATGACGTTACGGTCAACAGCGGCGCAGCAGCCGGACACGAAACGGTCCGTTGCACTGGCGTCTTGCACAATCCGTCGACAAACAGGCTGATCGCGTCCTGTGTCGGTGCGCAGCTCGGTCCGAGAAGCCTCGTTGGAACGTTTCCCGAACTCATCCTTACGACGGAGCGGGGCTATAACAATTACAATAATCATACGAGCCAATCGGAACTGTCGTTTTCAATGACTCCGGATTTGACAGAAGTGGAACGTAAGGCGCTGGAACAGCAGGCGCGCGAGGCGTTTGCGGCTCTGCCGGGCCAGGGCACAGCGACGCCCGGTTCCGTTGCGGGAGTGTCGAGACCGAAAACCTATGACGAAGTACTGTCCGAACTGAAACGGGTCTTCGTGAGGGAACGGCGGCTGTCGGAAGGCGGCACTTTTCTCGGTCAGGATGGCGATACACGGCTGCGAATCGTCGCATCCGGATCACACATCGCCATCAATTTGAACGCCGGCGAGACAGAAGATTTTGAGTCGGTGCGCTGCAATGGCGTGTTGCACAACCCGTCAACACGAAAACTGATAGCCAATTGTGCCGGTATCAGGCTGGGTACGCGGACGCTTTCCGGGATATTCCCGCAACTGGAGCTGTCCACCGACCGGACCCGGCCCAATTACATCGTTTATTCCGACCGAAACGAGCTGTCTTTCGAGATGGAATATCAGTTGACGCCGGCCGACCTTGCAGCGCTGGAACAGCAGGCGCGGGACCAAACTGCCGCCGGGGACAAAACGGCGTTCGCGACGGTCAACTGAGGCGGCAGCATTAGAACAGGGCTGATGCGAACAGGGGCGGCGTGTCGGGAAGGTAGCCGTCGTTGCCGGTACGGGTGCTGACCCTGATCAACCAGGGCGACGCGATCTGGGGCGTGGCTGCGCTGAACGTCTTCAAGGCGGGGCTGACATATTGCGTGCCGTTCATTATCTAACTCTACGGTGGCATGTGTCGCTGTGGCGGTGCGGCGGGCCAACGGTACCGACAGAAAGATTGCCAGACAGTGTAGCGGCATCGCGAAATGTTCGCAATTTGTTCCTTTAAAGACCTTGAACTTGAAATGGAGATCCGATGTCACCTGCGATCGAAGCGTCCGAAAAGGCCCTCGTCCTGTTTTCCGGCGGGCAGGATTCGACCGTCTGCCTCGCCTGGGCGCTGGAGCGGTTCGGTGCGGTGGAGACCGTGGGGTTCGATTACGGACAGCGCCATGCGGTGGAACTCGAATGCCGTCCCGAGGTTACGGCGGCGCTGCGCGCGGGATTTCCCGATTGGGCTGACCGGCTGGGGGAGGATCACATGGCCGACCTGTCGGTACTGGCGTCGCTCGGCGATACGGCGCTGACCCGGGAAGCCGAAATCGCCATGGGGGCGGACGGGCTGCCCAATACCTTCGTGCCGGGGCGCAACCTGGTATTCCTGACCATCGCCGCCGCCATCGCCTATCGGCGCGACGCGCGGCACATCATCGCCGGCATGTGCGAGACCGATTATTCCGGATATCCGGACTGCCGCGACGATACGGTGAAGGCGATGCAGCTGGCGCTCAATCTGGGCATGGACCGTCGCTTCGTGCTGCACACGCCGCTGATGTGGATCGACAAGGCGGAAACCTGGGCGATGGCGGAAGACCTCGGCGGCGCCGCGCTGGTCGACCTGGTGCGGGAGCGCACCCATACCTGTTACCTCGGCGAGCGGGAGATCCTGCATGACTGGGGCTATGGCTGCGGAACCTGTCCGGCCTGTGAATTGCGGGCGAAGGGCTATGCGGCATATGCCGGCGGGTAGCGGAGCATTGCCGGTATGCCCGTACCTGCTGTAGAATTCGGGCGAATCCACGGGATGATCCGTGCGAGAGGGAGGACATCATGGCCAAGTTGCGGCACATCGGCGTAACCGTTCCCGACATGGAAGCGGCGGCGCAGTTCTACGAGAAAACCTTCGAGATGGAGCGGGTGTTCGAATCGCCCATCGTCGGCATCGTCAGCCTTGCGATCCTGAAATTCAAGACGGACGAACAGGCCGGGGATGAACGCGGCAAGGATTTCCACGGGCTGCACCATATGGGTTTCGTTGTCGACGATCTGGACAAGTATCAGAAGACGATCGAGGAAAACGGCGGCAAGTATCACATGCTGGTGCCCGGCGCGCCGCGCGATGCGACCGAGGTGAAGTTCCGCGACCCGAACGGCGTGGTCTTCGATATCGTCAGCGAAAAATATGCGGCCAAGGCCTGGGGCGTTCCCGAAAGCGCCATGTAATCAAGAAACCGGCGGCCCCGCGTCGCCATCAATAAATCGCCAATAAAAACGGGAAAACCGCATTGTCCGATTCCGCCGTCACCGAACGGGTGGCGGGCTATGCCTGGATCCGCCTCGTCCTGTCACTGATCTTGCTGACGATGGGCGGGTCCGGCATGTACGCCGCCATCGTCACCCTGCAACCGATCGCGCTGGAATTCGGCGCGTCGCGGTCCGAGGCGTCGCTGCCCTATTTCCTGAACACGCTGGGCTACGGGCTGGGCGGGGTCATCATGGGCCGCTGGTCCGACCGGGCCGGGGTCATGACGCCGGCGCTGTTCGGCGGGATCTGCCTCGGCGGCGGGTTCCTGCTCGCGACACAGGCGCAATCGCTGCTGACCTTCGCCCTCACGCACGGGCTGCTGATCGGTTTCCTGGGCGCGTCGGCCTTCTTCGCCCCGCTGGTCGCCGATATCTCGCACTGGTTCGTCGGGCGTCGCGGGCTGGCGGTGGGCATCGTCATCAGCGGCAGCTATTTCGCCGGCGCGATCTGGCCGCCGGTGCTGCAGCATTTCATCGACCTCTATGGTTGGCGCGATACCTATTTCGGGGTCGGGGTGTTCTGCCTCGCGGCGACGGCGGTCTTCGTGCCGTTCCTGTATCCGAAATACCGCGCGCCGTCGGAAACCGGAACGGTTGCGACGCCGCTTTCGGTGCGGCCGCTCGGTTTTGCCGCGGGCCAGTTGCAATGCCTGCTCTGCATCGCCGGTATCGGCTGTTGCGCGGCCATGGCGATGCCGCAGGTGCATCTGATTTCCTATGCGGGCGACCTGGGATTCACCGCCGTTGACGGCGCGCAGATGCTGTCGCTGATGCTGACCTGCGGGATCATCAGCCGGCTGACCTCGGGCTGGATTTCCGACCGGATCGGCGGGCTCAAGACGCTGATGCTGGGCTCCTTCCTGCAGATGGTCGCGCTGGCGGTGTTCATTCCGGTCAACAGCCTGCAGGGGCTGTACCTGGCCGCAGCGTTCTTCGGCCTGACCCAGGGCGGCATCGTGCCGTCCTATGCGATGATCGTGCGCAGCTATTTTCCGGCCGGTGATGCCGGCAGCCGCACCGGCGTGGTGCTGTTCTTCACCCTGATCGGCATGGCCGTCGGCGGCTGGATGGCGGGGGCGATCTATGACCTGACCGGTTCCTATGACGCGGCCTTCATCAAC
>CAXBEC010000200.1:0-6051 GCA_963974145.1 uncultured Alphaproteobacteria bacterium
TGCCGCTGCTGGCGCATGGGCAGGCGCGGGAAGTCATGGTCATCGGTGGTGGCGATGGCGGAATGATCGAAGAGGTGCTGAAGCATCGCGCCGTTAACCGCGTTACCCTGGTCGAAATCGATGCCGGGGTCATCGAGTTTTCAAAAAAATACCTCGGCATGATCTGCGGCGATGCGTTCGACGACCCGCGCACGAATATCGTGATCGCCGACGGCCTTGTTCACGCCGAAACAACCGGTGACCGCTACGACGTGATCATCGTTGATTCCACCGACCCTATCGGGCCGGGCGAGGCGCTTTTTTCTAATCGTTTCTACCAGGCCTGTCAGCGTTGCCTCGCGCCGGGTGGTGTGCTGGTGACGCAGAACGGCGTGCCCTTCATGCAGCCGGGCGAACTGGCGAATTCGGTCAAGGCGATGCGGGCCCTGTTTTCGGACGCCGGTTGCTACACCGCGTCGGTGCCGACCTATATTGGCGGCAGTATGGCGTTCGGATGGGCGACGGACAACGATGCGCTTCGCGCCACCGGCCTGCCATTACTGGTATCACGGTTCGATACCGCCAATATCGATACCCGCTATTACAGCCCGGCAATACATCAGGCGGCATTCGTTCTACCGCGGTATATACAGGATCTGGTAGGCTGAACCGGTCCGATGCGCGGTTCAGACTTTCCGGCTGAATACGGGCTGGACTGAAACGGTTCCGTTACAGGTCTAGGGAGAAGCCGCTGATGAGTGTGTCCCGTGGAATTCAGACCCTCAGACTTCTGCTTCTGACGATTGTCCCGGTTTTCGCTTTCGCGACCGGGCCTTCCGCGCTCGCGGATGGAAAGCCGAATTTCATCGTCATTCTGTTCGATGATCTCGGCTATCAGGATGTCGGGTATAACGGTTCGGAAATCAAAACACCCAGGATCGACGCCCTAGCAGCCGAATCCCTAGTATTCGACCAGTTTTACGTATTTCCATGGTGCTCATCCACCCGGGCCGCCGTCGAAACCGGTTTTAATCCCGCTGCATTCTCCATGCGTTCCCTTGAACATAACTTTGAGAACGGATCGGCCCTGCCGCGTTCCGTTCCGACGCTTGCCCAGAAACTGGCTGAGCAGGGTTATTACAATGCGTTCGCTGGTAAATGGCATCTCAGCCCGAACTTCGACAACGGGCCGCTTCGCAAGGGTTACCACAAGGCTTACGGGTACCTGAGCGGACAGATCGATCACCTGCTTCATGACGATCATCGCGGGAGGCATGTTCTCTTCGAGGATGAGCGCTTCATCGAAGAAGAAGGCCATATGACGGATCTAATCTTCCGGGAGGCCTCCGAAACCATAGCGACGGGCGTGCGGCCTTTCTTCATGAATATTTCCTTCAGCGCGCCGCATTTTCCAATCCAGTCGCTGCCGGAATACGAGGCAAGAAACAGTCATATTTCCGATCCCGATCGCCGGGCCTATGCCGGCATGGTGACACATATGGATGAGGTGATCGGGAAACTGGTAGACCAGTTGCGCCAGTCGGGTGAACTTTCGAATACCTATATCTTCGTCTTCAGTGACAATGGCGCGGAATATTTCCGGACATTTCCGGTGTACTATAATGGCCGGTTTCCCAAGCCGGACATCATGGGTGTGAACGGGCCGCTTCGTGATTTCAAGACGAGTGCCTATGAGGGCGGCATCCGGGTGCCGTCGCTTCTGTTCGGACCCGGTATTTCCGCCGGATCGCGCACGAACCAGTTTACCTCAGCCCTTGATGTCGTTCGGACTATTCTTGACCTTGCCGGCGCCGAAGACGTGGGGAATCTGGAAGGCGGAAACCTGCTTGAAATCGCAGGAAGTAATGTGAAGCGTGAGGCTGCTTTTTTCTGGCAGACAAGCTCGGAATCGATCCCATCTGGTGGCGGTGATCAGGAAGCCCTGCGGGTTGGGCGCTATAAATTGGTTCGCTCACAGCAGCGTTTTTCCTGGTTTCCCTGGCGGTGGAAATGGCCGTGGGATAAATATGAATTGTTCGACCTCGAAAACGACATCGGCGAAGAGAACGACCTTGCCAACAGCGAGCCTGAACGGGTCGAACAGATGATAGAAAAAATGAATGCGCGGCAGGAGGCCTACCGGTCGCAGTTTGAGGCATTATTGGCAACACAGAAATAATGCAGCGTCAGCAGCAGGGTCTCATCGCGATATAACCTCCTCATAACGGCCCGGATTTCAGGACGCCCTGTTCCTGAAGCCGGCGGATGCGATCTTCGTCGTATCCCAGGTCCTCGCGCAGGATTTCTACATTGTGCTGGCCGAGCAGCGGGGCCGGGCCCGTGATCCCTGACTCCGCATTTTTATAGCGAAAGGCGGAGTTGATCTGTCGGACAGGCCCCATGACGGGATCGTCTACGGTGATGGTCAGGTTGCGTTCTGTCACCTGGGGCTGGTTTACCGCCTTGTCGACGGTCATGACGATCCCGCAGGCGATGTGATTGGCGGTCAGTATCCGTTCCGCATCTTCCGACGTCATCGTTCTGAGCCAGGCTTGCATGATGGCGGCGGCTTCCGCGATGTTTTGCTCCAGTCGGGCCGCATCGCAAAACCGGGGATCGTCGGCCAGTTCCGGCCGGCCCATGGCGATGCAGGTGCCCTGCCAGGAACGGTGGTCTGGCCCGACAGACGCGGTGATATAGCCGTCCCGCGTGGCATGGACGGGGTGATAGAAGACATCGACGTCACCCGCCGTCAGGTAGGTTTGCAGGCTGAAATCGTTCGACCCGAACAGGCTGTCGAACAGGGCGATGTCGATATGATCGCCTTCGCCGGTCATGGCTTTTCGGTACAGGGCGGCTGAAACGGCGCCGAACGCGGTCAGCCCTGCCGTTGTATCGCCGATGGCGATGCCGGGCCCGCGCGGCACCTGCGGCGGGTCGCAATGCAGGAACTGCATCGCCAGCCAGCCTGTCATCGCGTGGCTGATATGGGCATATCCCGGCCGGTTCGCATTCGGACCGGTCTGGCCGAAGCCGCTGATCGAACACAGGATGACGGCAGGGTTCAGCTTTTTCAGGTCCTCATAACCAAGACCCAGCTTGTCCATGACGCCGGGGGTGAACGCCTCGATCACCACATCCGCTTTGGCGGCCAGCGCCTTGGCAGCTGCAACTCCTTCCGGTTGTTTCAAATCGATGCACAAACCGCGTTTGCCCGCATTCTGCTGCATATACATGGGGCTGCGCGGGGCTTTCAGTTTGTTATAGGCGCGCGATACATCGCCAAACGGAAAGCGTTCGACCTTGATCACATTGGCGCCGTGATCGGCAAGGTATTTGCCGCAGGAGGGGCCAGCGATCAGGGCGGCAAATTCCAGCACGCGAACGCCTTCAAATGCGCGTGGTTTTTTCTTTGTCTCTGGCATGTCAGGCACGGCTTTTCACAGGTCCTTTTTCGTAATATTTCCCTGGATCGCATCCTTTGCGCGGCTGTCGCCCGAATGGATGCTCTCGATCTGGCTGTTCAGCATCAGAAGCTGGTTCAACTGATTGCCGAAATTCATGGCGCCATGCAAGGGCATGTCCTCCGCGAGCCGGTAGGTGGATTTCGTGCGCCGGGTTGCCCAAGGGGCCTTGCTGGTAAAGTCTGCGGCAAATTCCAGCGCCGTTTCCATCAGCTTGCCCGCAGGCGCGAGCCGGTTGACGAGGCCATACCCGTAATACTGTTCTGCCGAATAGAGGTTGCCGGTCATCGCGATTTCAAGGCCGATCCGGCGGCCGACCTGCCGGGTCAGCAGAGCGATGTTCATTGCGGCAGGGAACCCGTATGCCATTTCGACATTGCCGAACTTCGCGCCCGCCTCGGCAACCACGAAGTCGCAGGCAAGGGACATTGCCTGCCCCCCGCCCAGCGCTACCCCGTGGATCGCGGCGATGGTCGGTTTCGGCGATTCCATGAGCAAGGTGAGGGTTTCCAGGAAGATATCGACAGTTCTGTCAACGGACCCGTCCTGCAGGATGGCTTTCTGGTCGAACTGGGTTATGTCCCGGCCCGCGGTGAAGCAACTGCCGGCCCCGGTAACAATGATGGCACGGACGGCGTCGTCGGCATTGGCGGCCCGGATGGCGGCGATAAGCTGCCCGAGCAACGCATCGCTCATGGCGTTTTTCTTTGCCGGGCGATTCAGCGTCAGGATGGCGGCATACCCGTCCCGTTCGACCAGAACCAGCCTGTCATCGGAATTGGTCATTTTTCATTCCTCGCATCTCCAGGACACCACAATGCTACCGCTGGATTGTCTGCGTTTTGACAGGACCGGGCAAGTCGGCGGCTGCTGTTTTCGCAAGGCACGCTTCAGGGGCGGGAACGCCGAATTTAACAGTCGTATTTGTCCTAACTCGACTTTCCGGCCCGCCATAGACAGACTGACGGGTAGGAGCTATCTACGATATGCCGGGCGGGTACCGGCAAGGGATGTGACAGGCATTAGCAGCTGTCGGGCAGGGTGGAAGCATGATGCTGAGGAAGATGAGAGCGGCTGCCATTGCTGCCACCCTTGGGGCTGTGGCCATCCTGGCGTGGGGCATGCTGTTCTGGAGTGTCCTGTATGATTCTGTCGGCGTGATAAAGCCGGATACGCTGGATCCCGTTATCGTTGATGCGCTGGACGTGAGCGGCATCCCGAGCGGGACTTATGTCTATCCCTGGCCGCGCGACACCGTCGAATCAAAACGGAGCTGGGCTCAAAACCATGCGACAGGTCCGTTCTTCCGGCTCAGCTATGTTCGTGAAGGAACAGACCCGAATTCAGTGCGGAAGCTTGCCTTTGGCGTACTGCATAATTTTGTCGTCGCGGCGATGGCGACGGGACTGATCCTGCTGGCCGGCCGGGGCATGGGGACATTTGGCAGCCGGTTTATGCTCGTCGTCCTTGCGGGTCTGATGGGCACCGTTCTGATTCAGGTCGGCGAAGCGGTCTGGTTTCACATGCCGCTGGATTACGTGCTGGGTACTATGCTGTACCAGGTCGTCAGTTGGCTGTTACTGGCGTTCGTCCTGTCTGCCTACCTGACATCGACACGTCTGGCCGGCGAATGACTTGGTCTACGCCAGTTTCGCCGCGCTTCGTCCGATTCGTTTGATACATTTGAGGACATCGCCTTGCGGCAAGCCCGGCCATTGCACCCGCAGGATCATATGGTTGATCCCGAAAATATCCCGGTAACGCGCGAATTCGTCCATAGCTTCGGCTTCGTCCGCGACAATGAAACGGTTGGCCATGAAATTATCAAATCCGTCGGCCAGGCTTGTGCCGCTGCCGGAACTGCCGGTTTCGCCCCAGGACGCATAGGATTCGTACTTCGCCAGCAGTGGTCCGCGCGCAACGCGCATGGCCACGTCGCGGGTTGCACCGACGAAACATTCCCGGATCAGCGGCTGGCGCCGCGGCAGGGGCAGGCCGGCCTCGGTTCGCGCTTTCCGGTAAATCCCGAAGAGTTCCTCCAGCACCGCATGGTCTGGCGTCGGTGACGGCAGCCAGACATCGCCCAGCCGGGCGGCGCGGCGTACGGCGCGGGAGACCTGTGCGCCGATCCAGACCGGCAGGCTGCTGCCGTTGCGGGGCCGGATACCGGCGCCGAGATTATCCACGGAAAAATGATCGCCCTTGTGGGTCACCCATTCCTCGGACCACAGCCGCCGGATCAGCGGGACGGCTTCCTCGAATCGGCTGACACGGTTCTCGAACGGCACGTTCATGGATGCGAATTCTTCCTTCCGGTAGCCGATACCAACGCCGAGGACAAAGTTGCCGCCAGTGATCCAGTCCAGGCTGGCGGCTTCCTCGGCGACCAGAATGGGGCTCATCATGCCCAGCAGGGTGATGCAGGACCCGAATGTCATGCCTTCGCCTTCGACCGCCAGCCGGGCCAGCAATGGTACCGTCTGGACCATCTGAAGCGGGCGGGTCAGGACGTGCTGTCCAACCCAGATCGACGCAAAACCGTTATCCTTCGCCGCGCGGACCTGCGCTGCCAGGTTGCTGATTTCCCGATCCAGACTTGCCTGTTCCG
>CAXBEC010000201.1:0-6050 GCA_963974145.1 uncultured Alphaproteobacteria bacterium
CCGTAGCGCCTGTCCCGCCGGTATGCGCCATGCGCTTCCACAGGCCGGAGACCGAGCGGGCCAGCGTCCCTGTCAACTGGTTCAGGACTGCCGCGCGCTCTTCGCGGGCGTTGCGGATCGCAGCGTCAAGAATTGCCTGCGGGGGCACGGTGATCAGCGGTTCGGTTCGATTTAACATCTGAGTAATCCTCATATTATCAATTGCGTTGATCGAACAGTATTGTCTGTTTTAAGGTCTTACAAACGATGTTATCTCAGGTTACGAATTAGAAAAATTCATGTATGTGCCGGTATTGCCCCTGAATGCCCTGCGTGCTTTTGAAGCTTCGGCGCGCCACCTCAGCCTCAGCAAGGCGGCTGCAGAACTGCATGTCACGCCGAGCGCGCTCAGCCACCAGATCAAGTCGCTGGAGGAAATTCTAGGCCGTAAGCTGTTCACACGGAAGGTACGGGCCATCGAACTCACCGCGACGGGCAAGCTGCTCTATCCGGGCCTGCAGACGGGCTTTACCCATATCCGCGATGCAGTCGAGGGGCTGCAACCGAAAACCGACAGCCGGATCCTTGTTATCAGCACGCCGCCGGGATTTACGGCGAAATGGCTGGCCCCGCGCCTGTACCGCTTTGCAACGATGTATCCCGATATCGACGCACGTGTGTCATCCTCTATGGCCAACGCGGATTTCGTGACCGATGGTGTCGACATCGCGATCCGCAACATGGCGGCGGATCATGTCGCGACCGAGGAACTTGCCGCGGACAAGTTGATCGACATAACGCTGTTGCCGGTCTGCAGCCCGAAACTCATTGCGGAACATGGTCCGATAGAATCCGCGGCCATGCTCGGACGCCTGCCACTGATTCACGACGAGACTTTCGCGGACAGGGCCGAAATTCCGGGCTGGCAGGACTGGCTTCGGATTGAAGGGGCGGAGGGTGTGGACCTGGACCGCGGATTGCGCTTCAACAGCGCCGACCATGCGCTGGATGCTGCGGTACAGGGGGCCGGTATTCTGCTGGCGCATTATGTGCTGGCTTATGACGACCTGCAGACCGGGCGCCTGGTGCAACCCTTCAGTCTCACCCTGCCGACCGGGCGTGCGTATCATCTGGTCTATCCGCGCCATACGGGCGAAACAGCCAAGGTTGCCGCCTTCCGCACCTGGTTTTACCAGGAAGTTGACGAAATGCGGCGGCACCCGGGCGCCGCAGCTTCCACGTGATGTTTCAGCTTATAATTAAGGGGACATAATAATTAATTTGCTGTGTTTCTTCCTCCAAATGATGCGGCGCTGCACGCGGCGTCCTGCCTTGCCGGGGGCGCCTGTATCTTGACCCTTGCCACAAGTGGCGTGGCACGTAACACTTGCCACTATGGATACAAATTTTTATCAGGACTGGGAGGTTCGCAAACCGGTCGTGCGCGGCGGTGGCGGTGTTGTGACCAGTCATTTCCGCGCGGCGGCAGAGGCGGGTGCGGATGTGCTGCGTGCGGGTGGCAATGCGGTGGATGCCGCGGTGGCGGCTTCGTTCGCGATATCGGTTATTGAGCCCTGGATGAGCGGCCCGGGCGGTTGCGGTTACATGCTGGTCTATACGGCAGCGGAAGACCGGGTACGCTGCATCGATTACGGCACGATCGCACCGGGCGAGCTCGACACGGCGGATTACCCGCCTGCGGCCGGTGAGGGCGGTGATATCTTTACCTGGCCGGCGGTGGTGGAGGACCGCAACGTCCATGGCTACCATTCCATGGCCGTGCCGGGGCAGGTCGACGGCATCGGCTTTGCCTGGGAGAATTACGGGACCAGGCCCTGGGCCGACCTGCTGGCGCCGTCCATCGAACTGGCCGAGCGCGGCCTGCCGGTTAACTGGATGACCACCCTGCGCGTCGCTGCGGCGATGCCTGATCTGCTGCGATATCCGGAAAGCCGGAATATTTACCTCCCGGACGACGTGCCGCCGGTGCCGATGCTCGGCAAGCCGGTGCCGCATATTCCCATGGGACGGCTGACGGAAACCCTGAAGCGGCTGGCAACCGCCGGACATCGCGACCTTTACGAAGGTGACATTGCGGCGCGGATCGCCGGCGATATTCAGGCGGGTGGCGGTTCTCTGACTCTCGCGGATTTGTCCGCCTATCACGCCCGCGAAGTCGATCCGCTGGAACGCCCGTTCGGCGCGGGACGGCTGTTTGCCGCACCGGGCCTCACGGCGGGACCGACCATGTTCGACGTGCTGGACCAGTCGAAGGGGAAGATCGGCAAGGGGGTGCCCGGACCGTCGGAATACGCCCTGTGGGCTACGGCGCTGGACCGGGCCTATACCGACCGCCTGTCGACAATGGGCGACCGGGACAACCAGCGCAGCCCCGGTTCGACGACGCATCTCTGCGTGATCGATGCGCAGGGTAATATGGTCAGCCTGACCCAGACCCTGCTGTCTGTCTTCGGCAGCAAGGTCGTGCTGCCGGAAACGGGGATCCTGATGAATAACGGGATTCTGTGGTTTGATCCGCGCCCGGGGCGTCCCAACTCGCTGGAGCCCGGCAAGCGGCCCTTGACCAATATGTGCCCGGTGATGGCGACGCGCGACGGCAAGCCCTGGTTTGCGGTCGGGGCATCGGGTGGGCGGCGGATCATGCCGGCCGTCATGCAGGTTTCATCGATGCTGGCGGAGAGCGAACTGGGCTTCGAGGATGCTTTTCACCATCCCCGGATCGATGTCAGCGGCGACGGACGCGCGACCCTGGACACGCGACTCGGCGATGACGTGGAAGCGGCCGTGGCGGCGCAAATGCCCGTGTTTCGGGAGGAACAGACACCCTATCCGAACGCTTTCGCCAAACCGAACGGGGTGATGTATGACGCGGCCACCGGCGACTCGCTGGGCATGGCCGATGTCATGAATCCGGTAGCGGGCGCTGTGGCCGAATAAAAGGCTGCAGCCTTCCGGAGGTTCTAAGTCTGTGTCTGGTAGCGAATGCAGCAGGGCTTGCACATGGCACTTAGCTGTTTTTTTCGCTTTCGCCAGGCTTCGTCGTGACCTTTTTGAAAATCACCACAGCGATACACAGAATGAAGAACGCCGATAATGGAATGCCCCAGGTGATGTCGGGGCCGAACAGGTCTGGGTAAATAGGAAATCGAAAAGCAGCGAGCAACAAGCCGAGGCCGATGATCGTGAGCTTGAGCACGCCCCACAGTCGAAACATTCGTTTTTTATCGAAAACCATATTTATCTTGCGGCCAGCTAGCGGTTGCTTGAAGTTTCGGGCAGCCGCATGTCGCCTTTTTGCATCAATATTCAGGTACTTAATATTGGCACAAAAAATATTGGTACGGTGTGAGAACGGTATCGGTCCTACTCTGAAATCACTTAAAACCCGCTGGCATCCGCCGTCCGCTTGTGTCATTTAGGCACCGCAACCATATGTGAAGCCCTCGATTTTGGAGTTTTGTCGTGCGTTCGAATCAATCGCTGGTCCTCGCCCTGCCGAAGGGGCGCATCCTGAAAGAGGTCATGCCGCTGGTGAACCAGGCCGGCATCATCCCGGAACCGGCGTTCGACGACCCGTCCGCGCGTCAATTGCAGTTTGCGACCAATGTCGACGGGCTGTCGATCATTCGTGTGCGCAGCTTTGATGTGGCGACGTTCGTTGCCTTTGGCGCGGCGCATTTCGGCGTTGCGGGAAATGACGTGCTGATGGAATTCGATTATGGCGAACTCTACGCGCCGGTGGATCTGGATATCGGTCATTGCCGCCTGTCCGTCGCGGAACCGAAGGATATGGTGGAAAGCGACGACCCGACACGGTGGAGCCATATCCGTGTCGCCACCAAATATCCGGCGATCACCCGCCGGCACTTCGCGGCGCGTGGCGTACAGGCGGAGTGCATCAAGCTGAACGGCGCGATGGAATTGGCGCCTGTGCTGGGGCTGTGCCGCCGCATTGTCGACCTGGTGTCGACGGGGGCGACGCTGCGCGAAAACGGGCTGGTGGAGATCGAGAAAATTGCTGATGTGACAAGCCGCTTCATCGTCAATCGGGCCGCGCTGAAGACCCGCCCGACGGAAGTCCGGCCCTGGATCGACCGGTTCCGTGAGATTGCCGATGCCGCTTAGGCTGTCCGCAACCGATTCGGCATTCGAGGCGGCCTTCACCGCACTTCTTGCGGCCAAGCGCGAGTCCAGCGTGGACGTGGGAAATACGGTCACGGCTATTCTGGATGATGTCCGCCTGCGGGGCGATGCCGCGCTGCTGGAATATACCAAACGCTTCGACCGGCTGGATCTCGAGGCATCGGAACTGCGTGTCGGTGATGATGCCCTGGAGGCCGCCACGGCTGCCTGCGATCCAGGTGTCCTGGCGGCGCTGAAACAGGCCGCAACGCGGATCGAGGATTTCCACCGCAGGCTTGTTCCCGAGGACCTGTCCTATACCGATGGCGACGGCGTCCGGCTCGGGGCGCGCTGGACGGCCGTTGAGGCGGTCGGCCTTTATGTACCCGGCGGTACGGCGGCCTATCCCAGTTCCGTGCTGATGACTGCAATTCCGGCCCGGGTGGCAGGGGCGGAGCGCATCGCAATGGTGGCGCCGACACCGGACGGTGCCATGAACCCGCTGGTTCTGGCTGCCGCAAGGCTCGCCGGGGTGACCGAGGTGTATCGTATCGGCGGCGCCCAGGCGATTGCCGCGCTGGCCTATGGTACCGCGAGCGTCGCGGCGGTCAGCAAGATCGTGGGGCCGGGCAATGCCTATGTCGCGGCGGCAAAACGCCAGGTCTTCGGTCATGTCGGCATCGACATGATCGCGGGGCCGTCGGAAATCCTTGTGGTCGCGGACCGGGAAAATGACCCGGACTGGATGGCGGCGGACCTGCTGTCGCAGGCGGAGCATGACGAAGCGGCGCAGTCGATCCTGATCACCGATGACCTTGAATTTGCCGATGCGGTGACGGCGGCGGTGGAACGGCAACTTGCCATACTGGCGCGCCGGGATATCGCAACGCAGAGCTGGCGTGAAAATGGCGCCGTCATCACCGTGGACTCGCTGGCGGATGCCATTCCGCTGATTAACCGCATCGCGCCGGAACATCTGGAACTGGCCGTTTCGGACCCGGATGCAATGGCCGCGCAGGTGCGCAATGCGGGCGCTATTTTCCTCGGCCGCTATACGCCGGAAGCGATCGGCGATTATGTCGGCGGCCCGAATCACGTCTTGCCGACGGCGCGCACCGCGCGGTTCTCATCCGGCCTGAGTGTGCTGGATTTCATGAAGCGGACGACGCTGATCGGCTGCGATGCGGCCAGTCTGGCGGCGATTGGGCCCGCCGCCGTTTCGCTGGCGGGTGCCGAGGGGTTGTCGGCGCATGCCCGGTCCATTTCGATCCGGTTGAATTCCTCCGGCAACGGATAGGCGCGCCAAAGCGATGTCGGAGCAGCGCATCGTTCATATCGAACTTGACCGGAAGACGCTTGTCAGCCGCAGCGCCGAAGTCGAGCATGAACGCGCGGCGGCGATATATGACCTGCTAGAAGAGAACCATTTCGCGCCGATTGGCGATTTCAACGGGCCATATCATGTCCATATGCGGGTCGAGGATGCCAACCGGCTGGTCATCGATATCAGCGACGCGCAAGATAATGCGCTGGTCGTTATCGCAATATCGCTGATGCCGTTTCGGCGTATCATTCGCGATTATTTCAAGATCTGTGAAAGTTATTTCGACGCCATCAAACGGTTGTCACCGTCACAGATCGAAACGATCGATATGGCCCGACGCGGATTGCACAATGAAGGGTCGGAATTCCTGATCGAGCGCCTGAAAGGCAAGGCGGACATGGACAAGGACACGGCGCGACGGCTTTTTACGCTGCTTTGTGTCCTGCATTTCCGGGGCTGATCCATGGACGATATGCCGGATGCCGTTCTCTTTGCCTGTACCTGGAACGCGGTGCGCTCGCCGATGGCGGAGGCCATGATGAAGTTCCTGCACGGCCACAGGGTCTATGTCGATTCGGTGGGGGTGCGGACGGGTGAACTGGAT
>CAXBEC010000202.1:0-6048 GCA_963974145.1 uncultured Alphaproteobacteria bacterium
GCACCAGGGCAATCGGCTTTGGCACCGAATGAATTACCGCCCGCTCCAGCGCGGCGATAAATTCCGGCCCCGGCTCCACCGGAACATGCCGTACTGACCCGCCGGCGATGACAAAACCGAACTGGTGAATCGGGTAAGACGGATTCGGCACGAGCAGCGTATCACCCGGGCTGGTGATGGCCTGCGCGAGGTTGGCGAGGCCTTCCTTCGAACCCAGCGTGACGATGGCTTCCTTTTCGAAATCCAGGTCGACGCCGAAACGGCGGTCGTAATAGGCCGCCAGCGCCTTGCGGAGCCCGGGAATGCCGCGCGAGTTGGAATAGCGATGGGTGCGCGGGTTGCGCACGGTTTCGACAAGCTTTTCAACGATATGCGGCGCAGGCGGCATATCGGGATTGCCCATCCCAAGATCAATAATATCCTCGCCGGCGGCGCGGGCGGCTGCCTTCATGGCATTCACTTCAGCGAACACATAAGGTGGCAGACGCTTGATCTTGTAAAATTCTTCTTCCATCGATCACCAGCGCGGCTTCCACAGCCGACGCTTCCTCACACTGTTAAAGGGCGATTCCGGGAGGATTCCCGCCGCTTATGTAACGCCAGTCAGGCCGAGTGTCGACACCAACTTGGCACCGAACCCGCAAACGGGACAGAACCGGCATATTGCGGTTATATACAAGTGGAATTCTATGGCCGGAATATGGCCGCCAGTTCCGGGAATATGACGGCATGCGTGAAGACGGTTCCCTCGAGCAGAACAAGGACACAGCTGGCTGGTTGCAGCAGGCACGGGCCCGGATGGAACTTGGCGACTGGCCCGGTTGCCTGGCCGCGTCAGACGCCGTGTTGACTGTCGATTCCGGGGCCCTGGAAGCGGAATTGATGCGCGCAACGGCACTGCTGGCGCTGCGTCGCCCGGAACACGCTACCCGGTCGATCGAACGCGTCCTCCGGCACATCCCGGAAGACGGCGGGCTGCACCACTTTCACGCCCGCTGCCTGATGGCGCAGGAAAAATTCGCCGAAGCGGTTTTGCCCGCCCGCAAAGCGGCGGAACGCCTGCCGGACACCGCCGATGCGCAATATGCCTGCGGGGCCTGCCTGAAGCGAACTGGCGAAAACCGCGCCGCAATTCCCTTCCTGGAACGGACCCTCGAACTGGCGGCCGACCGATTCGATGCCCTGAACGATCTGGGCGATATCCACATCGCATGCGGCAACCTGCCATTGGCGCTGCAATACTTCAGGCAATCGCACGCAATATCGCCCTATAATGTCAACGCGATGACGGCGCTCTGTTTCTATTCCGCCTTTGATCCGCATACCGATGCCGGGGCGCTGTTCCAGATTCGGCGCGACCTCGGGCAGCATCTGGAAAACGAAGCCGGCAACCAGCCGCGTCCCGCGCCTGCCGCACCGCGTCCGGACAGGCGAATCCGGATCGGATACCTGTCCTATGATCTGGGCAACGGGGTCACGTCCTGGTTTCTGGAACCGGTCCTGTCCCGTCATGACCGCAGCCGGTTTCACATCACCGGATATCACGGCAACCCGGTCAAGGACGCTACCACGGTTCGGCTCGGGACTTATACCGATGCGTGGCATGATGTCGCCAGGGAGACAGTGGCGCAGACTGCGGAACGGATTCGGCAGGACGAAATCGATATCCTCATCCTGGTATCGTTTTACAACGGCAAGGATCACCGGGTTCTGGCCCATCGCCCCGCCCCGGTCCAGGCCGGTTATTTCAACCGGGTATCCTCAACCGGCCTCCAATCCGTCGATTACATTCTGACAGAACCATACGCAGACCCCGTCGGTCGCGTTGAACAATACTATACCGAATCCCTCCTTCGCCTGACGGATCACCCCGGCTATCTGCCCACGGTCGATGCCCCGGCGCCATCACCGCCGCCCTTTCTGAAAAACGGCTTCATCACATTCGGCAGCTTCAACAACCACACAAAAATCGGACCGGAGGTGATCAGGGCCTGGTCGGCGATACTGCATGCTGTTCCCGATGCGCGCCTCATCCTGCGCAGTTCATCGTATTTCGGCGATGCCGAAACCGTTGCGATGTTCCGGCAACAGTTCACGGCGCAGGGAATCGACCCCGCGCGGCTGGATTTTCAGGGTATCCGGGCTAGTCGCAATGACCACCTGGCGGGAATCAGCGAAGCCGATATCGCCCTCGACCCCTTTCCCTGCAATGGCGGGACGACAACCTGCGATACGGTGTGGATGGGCGTGCCGCTGGTCACCCTGGTGTCAGACAGCTTCATGGGACGACAGGGACTGCGTTACCTGACTAAGCTGAAGACGAGCGACCTCGCGGCGGAATCCGTCGACCAATACATTGCAACGGCCGTCGGACTGGCATCTGACCGGGATCGCCAGTCGTCGCTGCGCGCGACGCTGCGGGACAGGTTCATCCAGAACATGATGGATTATGACCTGCATATCCGAGAGCTCGAAACGGCTTACACGCATATGTGGCAGAACCTGCTGAATGATATCGACCATGCCCCCTTCAGCGTCCGCAACCGCGAGGTTATCCGGGCCGGATATTAATACCGGACGAGCATGCATAGTCATTAACTATAATTAATAAAAATTAATAATAATTGTTAAGTATGCCTCAATACAATTGGGGCTATTTTTCGGAAATGTTTAAATAATTGCAATATTATAGTTATTGCCATTATTTCTAACCTGGTGTCTGATCTGTTTTACTTACGGTCCGACATTTTCCAGAGGTCTTCATGCGATACTTTTTCATTGCTCTCATCGGCATCGGCCTCTCGGGCTGCGCAATTCCCATACCGCTTCAGATTGCATCCTGGGCCGCGTCCGGACTCAGCTATGTCACGACGGGAAAAAGCATGTCTGACCATGCCGTATCGGCCGTCGCATCGCAGGACTGTGCAGTGCACCGTATCGTACTGGGGCTAAGTATGTGCGAAGCCTATGTCGACGAAAGCGAGGCTATCGTTCTCGCCCAGGTTAAGGAAGTACCCGTTAGTGCGGAAAACCCGGATAATGCGGCAAAACGGTTGCGCGACAGCATGGTTTCACTGGCCGAAAAGCTGGATGATGATTTGCAACCGGCTTCAGGCCCGGCGGTACCCGACATCGGTAACCGCCGGGGTTTCGACACCATTACCGAAGCATCGTCCAAAGCATCCGATACGGTGGAAAATGCCCTTGTCGCCATGACCAACACGATCGCCAGCCTCCAAAAACCGGAAAAAGCGGACACACGCGCTGTCTTCGACGAACGGGACATGGCGCGACACTATCTCATCATCGGTCAGTTTCCGCAGATACAGCAAGCCGAGGCGTTGCAAACCCGCCATGCGAGCCTCCAGACGGTGGTCCGCATGGTCCTCGACGACGGCGCGCTGCTGTTTCAGGTGACCGCGGGCCCCTTCTCCCGTCCGGATGCCGTGGATATCAGCGCGACGATTGCCTCTAAAGGTATCTCACCCGAAATCGCTTTGCTGTGCGCCGACCGCGCGACCCGCGCGCCATGTGGCAACCCGTCAAACGATGAAATCGTTCAGCTGAGCCGGCAACCACGCCCCGGAAATTAACGTCTGAACGACACCCCGCCGGTCAGTCCATCATCCATATTTCGGCACGACGGTTCGCCGCTTCACCGGCCGCGGTATATTCGGCATAGAGCGGTGCCGTATCACCCAACGCCTCCACGTAAATCTTCTGGGACGGTACACCAAGGCTGACAAGTGCCGAAACGACCGCCTTTGCCCGGGCGAGCGACACCTGATAATTGGCTTTAGATTGCCTGGCGGATCCAGAAGGGATGGCGCCGCCACTGGCATAACCAGCAACCCGAAGCCGCTTCCCTGTTGCCCGCTGTGCCGCCGCAATCTGCTCCAGAATCGCGACATCAGCCGATTGCAACTGCCGGGCGTTTTCCGCGAAGTAAATCGTACCCACCTTCACCGGCGCCGTCAGCAATGGCGCTGCCGCCACAGTTGAGGGCGCCGGAGCAGGCGTTGGGGTTAACGTTGGCGTCGGCGGTGGCACGACAGTTGGCGCCGGCGGTACGACCGTCCTGACCGTTGGCGCGGCAGGCGGCGGTGGCGCCGGTGTCGGTACATTGGGTACAGCCACGGCAACGCGCGGGTCGGCAGGCGCTGCGGCTTGCGGAACCGGCACGGGCACCGACGGTGGCGCCGGCACGCCAGGCCGGCTGACCGGCGCCACAGTGCTGGCCGGCGCTGACGGGATTGTCGGGCGGGCCACGACCGGACGAGCAACGGGCGGCGGTGCAGGCGGCACGGCGGAAACCCGCGGGCCTGTTGCCTGTGTCGGAACGCCCGCGCGGCGATCCACCTCCTGACGGACTACCTCTTCGGTGTATCGCGCATTTTCCTGATCCGCGACCAGCCCCTCGCGGATTTCCGCCTGCTGCGATTTGAGTGACGGCACCACGGGACGTTCCGGCACGGCGCCCAGGTTCGGAAATTCCTTGTCTCCCGCCCCCGGCTGCGCAGTGGCTTCGGGGGGTTCATCTTCAAACCATTTTACCGGGTTAACGGAATCGGGAATGCTTTCGCACCCCGCCAGCAGAACCGATGTGGCGACAAACATGCCCACAACCGTTATTCTGCCCCAAGACCGCCGTTGGACGGGAGCTTCGCCTTGATTTATTTTGCACTGCAACATAAATATGTCCTGCTTCGCCGCACCACTGCGACAACCGTCGCGAGGGTTGCCTGAAAGTGTGGCAAGAATAGGGAACATGTCGTGAGCGATCAATTGGACAGCAAGGTGAATGATGCCGGCGGCACAGATGCCGATACGGCCGAGCTGGCGCAAAATCTGGCGAAAGTCGCCGATCATATCCGCCATATCACGCAGATATTTCTCGATAAGCAGAGCCAAAAGGACAAAAGCGGCGCGGAATCACCACTTGGCCACGCGGATCCCCTGAACATCGGCGAAGCCTTCAAAAGTATGACGACGAACATGCTCGCCAATCCTGCCCAATTGGTCGAAGCGCAGGCGTCACTGTTTCGATCCTATGGCGACTTGTGGCGCTATACGACGCGGCGGATGCTGGGTGAAACGCCGGAACCGGTGATCAAACCGGCGCCCGACGACCGGCGATTCGCGGACCCTGCCTGGGAAAACAGCGGCGTGTTTGAATTCATCAAGCAATCCTATCTGCTGACCGCGAAATGGCTGGTCGATACGGCGCATGAAGTGGAAGGACTGGACGAGAAGGATGCCCGAAAGGTCGATTTCTATACGCGCCAGTTCGCCAACGCGATCGCCCCGACCAATTTTGTCCTGACGAATCCCGAAGTCCTTCGTGCCACTGTCGATTCCAACGGCGAAAACCTGGTCAAGGGGATGGAACATATCCGCGAAGACCTCGAACGGGGCGATGGCAGCCTGCGTATCAGGATGGTCGATGAAGAGGCTTTCGAAGTCGGCCGCAACATCGCCACGACCCCGGGCAAGGTCGTTTACCAGAATGACCTGATGCAGTTGATCCAGTATGCGCCGCAGACTGAGCAGGTCTACCGCCGCCCGTTGTTGATCATGCCCCCCTGGATCAACAAATATTACATTCTCGACCTGCGCGAAAAGAACTCCTTCATCCGTTGGGCGGTGGAACAGGGCAATACTGTTTTCGTCATTTCCTGGGTCAATCCGGATGCCAGCCTGGCCGCCAAATCGTTTGCCGACTACATGAAGGAAGGTCCGCTTGCGGCACTGGATGCCATTGAACAGGCGACCGGCGAAAAAGAAGCCAATGTCATCGGCTATTGCCTCGGCGGCACGCTGCTGGCGGCAACACTCGCCTATATGGAAGCCAAAAAGGACAAGCGCATCGCTTCCGCCACATTCTTCACAGCCATGATCGATTTCGCCGAGCCGGGGGAACTGGGCATTTTCATCGACGAAGAGCAGTTGAAAGCGCTGGAAACCCGGATGAACGCGCGCGGCTACCTCGAAGGCAGCGAGATGGCCACGACCTTCAACATGCTGCGCGCCAATGACCTGATCTGGTCC
>CAXBEC010000203.1:0-6047 GCA_963974145.1 uncultured Alphaproteobacteria bacterium
CGAATAGCTGAAGAACAGGTGCTGCACGCCCATTTCCGCCAGCACCCCGATATCCGCCGCGATGGCGTCCGGCCCGCCGGTGAAAAGGCGGCGGTCGCCGTCTTCTGTTTTGTCGACGCTGTAGGTGCCGGCGGCGTAGTTGAGTTCGATACTCGCCGGGTCGCGGCCCGCCTTTTCGGCGAGTTCGTGCAGCCGCGCGACCCGTTTCTTGTAGCGGGCCAGCGTGTCCAGCGGGAAAGTCGGGTTGGTGGCGATCGGGTACCAGGCGTCGCCCAGCGCGACCGTGCGGCGCAGCGCCGGTGCGCTTTCGCCGCCGATCCAGACCGGCGGGCAGGGCTTCTGCGCCGGGCCGGGGCGGAAATACAGCGGCGGGTGGTTCACGTAATCGCCCGCATATTCCGGCGCTTCCTCGGTCCAGGCATTGCGGATGACGCGGATATATTCATCGGTTACCCTGCCGCGTTCGGCGAAGGGGTCGGTGTTGAGCGACTTGAATTCCTCTTCCATCCAGCCCGTGCCGCAACCCATCGTCACCCGGCCGTCGGTCAGCTGGTCGATGGTGGCCAGCGCCTTCGCCACCTGCAGCGGGTGGCGATGCGGGATCACCATGATCGAGCTGAGGACGCGGATGGTTTCGGTGACTGCGCCGACATAGGACATCAGCGCGATCTGCTCCATGCATTCGCCGCTGGCGCTGCCGGGGAATTCGCCGCTGTCGGAATAGGGGTAGGGCGAGTCGATGGCGCGCGGCACCATGATATGGTCCGGCACCGTGGCGTAGGCGAAGCCCTGCGCCTCGCCATGCTGCGCCAGCCTGGCGATATCCCGCCGGTTTGCCATGGGTCCGCGATGCGGAATGCTGAAGCCGTATTTCATGATGTCCCCCCCGATTGAATGCTGCGGTGTTCTTCTGACGGTACCTTAACAACGCGCCGCGGCTCGCTCAATCGGTGCAGGCCCCCGCGCGCGGCGTCAATCCTGTTGACAGACAGGCGGCAGATGGATGATCAATCGCGTTGATATTCCGCGAAACCCATCCGATAACGAGACGGTACGATACCGCCGGTGCTGCCGGTTCCGTATTTCCATGCCGCAAGAGGTCCGCCGACAATGACCACAGCACCGGACGATCCGACAGGACCCCGCGCGGACGGGGCCGACATCCCCTACCGGGCCATCTTCTGGCTGTCGACCGCATCATTCGCGGCGGCGGCGAATTTCCGGGTGGTCGATACCATGCTGCCGGCCATTGGCGAAAGTTTCGGGGTGTCGGCGGCGCAGGCGTCGATTGTCGTCGCCGCCTATGCGGTCACCTTCGGTGTGCTGCAATTGCTGTACGGGCAGCTTGGCGACCGCTACGGGCGGCTGTGGGTCGCGACCGTGGCGGCGGGCTTCGCCGGGTTTGCCGGGATCGCCTGCGCCTTCGCCCCCTCGCTCACCATGCTGACCATCCTGCGTGCGGTGGCCGGCGGGATGGCGGCGGGGATCGTGCCGACGGCGCTGGCCTTTATCGGCGATACGGTGCATTTCGACCATCGCCAGGCGATGCTGGCCCGCTTCGCGCTGGGCACCACGACGGGGCAGATTTTCGGCCAGTCCGTCGGCGGCGTGCTGACCAATTATCTCGGCTGGCGCTATACCTTCGGCTGCCTTGCGGGGCTGTTCACGATTGCCGCCTTTGCGCTGGTGTTCGAGGCGCGCAAGCGCCAGCGGACCCGCCCGGCCAAGCCGTTGCGGCTGATTTCGGGCACGGCGGCGACCCTTGGCCTGTTGCGGCGGCGCAATATCCGCGTCGTGCTGGCGCTGCTGTTCTTCGAGGCGGCCTTCGGCATGGGCACCTTCACCTTTGTCGCCACGCATCTGCGGGAAGAATTCGGGCTGGGTTACGACCATATCGGTGCGCTGATCACGCTGAACGCGCTGGGCGCGCTGTTCTACTTCACCTGCGCGCCCTATCTGCTGCGCCGGATCGGGCAGATCGGCATCGTGCTGACCGGCGGCGCGCTGCTGGGGCTGTCCTATGCGGGGGCGGTGGTGTCCGGCAGCTGGTACCCGTTTGTCGCGATCATCTTCGCCAACGGGATGGGGCTGTACATGCTGCACAACACGATGCAGACCTACGCCACCCAGATGGCCCCGGACATGCGTGGTCCCGGCATGTCGCTTTTCGCCGCAACCCTGTTCCTGTCACAGACGGTGGGCGTGCTGCTCACCGGCTTCCTCTACGCCCATTACGGCGCGACCCCCGCCTTCCTGCTGGCCGCGGTCATTCTGCCGGTCCTGGGGATCGTCATGCGGATGCGGATCAAGGGCAAGGCCATGCAGGCGGCGGCGTAGCGTCAGGCCGTGAGCTGGCGGGCAACGGCGCCGGGGCCTTTCGGCAGGGCGCTGATGCCGCCGGTCAGCCCGGCGGCAAGGGCGGCGACGACGCCCAGCGTAAGCGGCAACAGGAAGGAAACGAGCCCCGGCGCCCAGGCGATATGCAGCGCCTCGGAGACGAGCCAGTAGCCGCCGATCTGCCCTGCCAGGCCACCCAGCACCGCGGCGACGGCGCCGATGGCGGCCGCTTCGATCAGCCGGGCCAGGGCCACTTCGCGGCGCGAGGCGCCGATCAGAACGAAGGCCAGTGCTTCGCGCCTGCGGGCATCCACATCCGCGGCAAAGACCGCGGTGACCGACAGGGCGCCCGCAACCAGCAGCGTCGCCGCGATTGCGAGCGAGGCCAGAACCGCGCCCTCAATGACTTCGGTGACCTGGGCGACGATCCGCCGGATGTCGATTGCGGTGATATTGGGCGCCTCTGCCGCAAGGTCGCGGATCAGCTTGTCAACTGCGGTGCCGTCGCCGCCTTCCAGGCTCATGACCCAGGAATGCGGCGCATTCCGAAAGGGTTCCGGCGAGGCGACCATCAGGAATTCCGGGCGGAACGTCCGGTGGTATTCCTTGCGGATATTGGCGACTTCCGATGTGAAGCGCCGGCCCAGCACGCTGTAGGTGATCCGGTCGCCCGGTTTCAGGTCGAAGGCTTCCTGGACGTCTTCCTCGGCGGAAATCAGCGGCGGACCGTCATAATCCGCGTCCCACCATTCTCCGGCCAGCAGTTCCGCCCCCGTCGGTTCGGCGGCCCAGGCAAAGCTGCGGTCGCCTTCGATGACCCAGGACTTGTTCTGCCGCTTCAGGGCCGCTTCCGCCGGGACGTCGTTCACCGACAGGATTATCGCCCGCATGAAGGGCGAAGACTGCAGGTCCGACAGGGCGGGATCGGTTTCGATCCGGGCGGTTATCCGGTCCACTTGCGACGGCTGCACGTCCATCAGGATCACATCGGGAATCCGGTCCGGCAGTTCCGCCTTCAGCGCCTGCTCCAGCGAGTTCTGCGCCGCGATGATGGCGGTGACGCCGGCGATGCCGAGGCCGATGGCCACCGCCTTGGTCGCAACGGCGCCCGGCATGCTCAGCCCCGGCCGCGCGACAAGGGCGATGAATCCCGGGGCCTGGCCACGGGCCGCGATGCGGGCCAGGGCCCAGCCGCAAAGCCCCAGTATCCCGGCGGCGGCGCCGAGACCGAACCCTGCCGCGGCGGCGAGTGCCGGGAAGGGCAGGGTGAAAATGGCGAACACGATCGCCATGCCCATAACGGCGGCGCCGGTCAGCAGATACCGCGGGGCCGGGGCCAGCGGCGCATCGCCACTGCGCATGGCCGCCCCCGGCGAAAGCCGTGCCGCGCCGGACAAGGTCGCGATGCTGGCGCCCGCAATGCCAACAGCCAGGATTGCCGTGACCTGCAGGGCGGGCAAGACAAGTGCGGCCGGGGACCACATCAGTTGCAGGCGGGCCGCGACCGTATCCATCATTACCGTCGCAACGAAGCCGGCCAGCCCCAGCCCCGCGGTGATGGCAAGGCAGGCCGCGGCCGCGATGATGACGGCGTGCAGGCTGACAACGATGGCCGGGGTCGCGCCGGACAGCCGATACAGGGCGATGGTCCTTGCGCGGCGCGCGATCCATACGCTTGCGGCGGCCCAGGCGCCGGCAAGGCCGACGGCCAGCGCCACCACGCCGGCGACGCCGAGAAACGTCGTCGTGCGATCGACGGTGCGGCGGACCCGGTCGCCCGCGTCCTGCGGCGTCTCGATCTCCCAGCCGCCTTCCGGGTTCAGCGCGCGTATCGCCGCCATGGCGTCGGCAACACCGGTTCCGTCCGCCAGCCGGATGCGATACCGGTAATCGACCAGCGACCCGAAGCCCAGCAGGCCGGTATCCTCCAGTTGCGGCAGCCCGATCAATACCCGGGGACCCACCATGAAGCGTCCGGCGGACAGCCGGTCCGGTTCGGTCAGCAGCGTCCCGCGAATGCGGAAATCCACATCGCCGATACGGATGATATCGCCGGTCCCGGCGCTGAAGCGGGACAGGAACGCCGGCTCGACCAGGGCGCCGGGCAGGCCGTTCTGGTCGGTAAAAAGGGATTCCGCCTTTGCCCCGTCCGAAAGGCGCAGGGTGCCATACAGGGGATAGGCGTTGTCGACCGCTTTCAGTTCGACGGATGCCCGCACCTCGCCCACCGTCGCGGATGTGCGCATTTCCACGATACGGGATACCGGCCCGATATCCTGCAGGTCGCGAAGACTGTTTTCGCCGAGCGGCGCGTTGACCGTCGAGACGGCGATATCGCCGCCCAGGATTGCCGTGCCGCTGCCCGCCAGCGCGCGCGACAGCCCGGCGCCGAGCATCCAGACGGAACCCAGCACGAACATCGCCATGACAACGCAGGCCATGAACAGGCGAAGGCCGACAATGCCTGCGGCCAGTTCGGCCGCCAGCAATTCCCTGAGAACCCGGAATCCGGTGATGCGGTTGCCCATGGCGGTCATGTTATCCCGCAATCCGGCCGGCATCGATTGCCACCGTCCGGTCGCAGCGCGCCGCCAGGTCACGGTCATGGGTGACCAGGACCATTGCCGCGCCGCTGTCCCGTGTCAGCGCGAAAATCGCTTCGGCGATGACATCGCCCGTTTCCTGGTCCAGATTGCCGGTGGGTTCGTCCGCCAGCACAAACCTTGGCTCGGCCACAAAGGCGCGGGCGATTGCCACCCGCTGCTGTTCACCCCCGGACAGGGCGGCCGGGCGGTGCGTAAGACGATGGCTCAGCCCCATGCGGTCGAGTATCCGGCTCGCCCGATCCTCGGCATCCTGTATGCCGGCCAGCACCAGCGGCAGGGAAACATTCTGCAGCGCCGTCATGGTCGGGACGAGGTGATACGACTGAAACACGACGCCGATATCGCGCCGGCGCAGATGGGTGCGGTCCTGCTCGCTGGCGGTGGTCATGTCCATGCCAAGGATTTCGGTGCTGCCGCCCGTCGGCGATTCCAGCCCCGCCATGACGGCGATCAGCGAGGATTTTCCCGAACCCGACGGCCCCGTCACCGCGACGGTTTCACCGGCGGCGACGGTCAGGTCGATCCCTTTCAGGATTGCGATATCGCCTGACGGGGTCGGGTAGCTGAGTCGCGCGCCACGCAGCACGGCAACATTCTTGATTTCAGGGATTGTTCGCTCCAGCCGCTGTTTGTGGTCCTGAGGATTCCAGATAGGGATCGTTTAGGGAAATAGAAACAGGGCGGCGAAAATTCACTTCACATTCCGGTGAGAGCGGCGGGACGCCACCGCCTTATCCTTCCTGTTCCGACCGCAGCAGGTCGCGCAACACGCGCGCGTCGTCCATGGCCTCCAGCCGCAGGACCGTGTCGCGGATTGCCGCCGCGCGTTGCGAGCCCACGGCGCGGGTGGCGTTGTCGGTGAACTTGGCGGTCACGGCGTCCTCGCCGAGCGGCCGTTCCGGCGCGCCACGATGGATATCCTCGCGCTGCTCCAGTACCCGGCCATCCGCCGTCGTGACGATGACGGCGGCGGAATAGTATTTCGGGAAGGTCGCGTGCGGGTCGACTGCGTAATCCACCTTCTGCGCCAGCGCCCGGACCACAGGGTCGTGTAGCGCGTCATCGCCGTGATCGGTGAGCGAGAAGCCCCGCCGCGCCAGCGCC
>CAXBEC010000204.1:0-6027 GCA_963974145.1 uncultured Alphaproteobacteria bacterium
CATTGTGGGGATTGGCGCCTATGCGGGACGGCGGAAGGAAATTTTCGAGGCCTGGAAGGAAAACCTGACCAAGGTTGCGGCCAACCCGAATGTCGTGATCAAGCTGGGCGGTCTATGCATGGATTACTGCGGCTTCAACTGGCAGGGAAACCCCCTGCCGCCGACCAGCGCCGCGCTGGCCGAAACGCAGCGTCCCTATATGGAAACCGCCATCGACCTCTTCGGTGCCGACCGCTGCATGTTCGAATCGAATTTCCCGGTGGACAAGATCAGCTGCAGCTACAATGTGCTGTGGAATTCATTCAAGCGGATTACCGGGGGATACACGGCGGGCGAGAAGGCGAAGCTGCATCACGACACCGCGGCACGGGTGTACCGGCTGGGCTGAGGGCGGTTCCCTAGTTTTCAAAATTCTCCCGCAGGATCAGGCTGCCCTTGGTCGCGCCGCCGGAAACCCATTGGCCGATCGGCGTGCGTTCCCAGCCCGATGAATATTTCTTGGCCGTGATCCACCAGATATACCAGTCGTCGCTATCGGTTTCCTTGACCGGCGTGGCGAATTTGAACTCTTCCCATTTGTAGTTCCAGGTCGTTTCGGTCCCCGACAGGGTGACCGTGCCGGACAGGCTGACATCGACATCCTTGATTTCAGCACGGCTGACCTGCTTTTCCCGTTCCACGACGTCCGGTGTTGTCAGCACGATGGGGCCGTGTTCGCCGTATTCATAGCTGGGCTCGGCCAGGATCTGTTCGGCGATGGCAATCCGCGCCGCATCGGTGCTTTTCGGTTCCGGCAGCTTCGAGTCGCCGACGGCTTTTAACCGGTTCGCGGCATAGGTCTTGCGCAGGGCGAGGATTTCCTCGACACGCGCTGTCGTCGCGGCTGTCGGTTCCTTGCCAAAGGCGCGCTGATAGGTGGTGAGCGACTGCGCCAGCGCCAGATGTTTGTCGAGCCTGGCATAAATTTCGGCTTCCGCGCCTTCCTTCAGGAACGCGTTCATGCGGTGCGCGTCATTGTCAGGGTCTAGGCTGCGGAAATATTCCAGTTCCCGGTTCTGGGCGGTGAACTGCGTTTTCAGCGCATCGGTGGTCTGCTTCAGGGCCGCGTCGACATCGCGAAGATTGCTGTTGGCGAACCTCAACAGACGGTCGAGATCCTGTTTGTCATAAGGCGCGCCGGACTGCACCGTGCCGCGATTTATCGGCAGATGGGCGGTCGGGGCGATCCGCTGCAATTCGGTCAGCGATTCTTTCGCGGTTTTCTGTGCCGTGGCGGCGATACGCAGCCAGTTCCGGGCTTCGTCATACCCGAACGGCGGCGGCAGCCATTGCGGTGCCCGATGCGTGCGCAGATTGTGTTCGATGGTCGCGAGAATTTTCTGCACATCGCCAAGCTGCGATTGTTGCTTGCCGGCCTCGTTGATGCCAAAGGCCACCATGTTTTCCAGTTCCGCGAGTTTCGCGGCGGCGGCCTGAACGTCCGGGTCGTCGGTCTGCGGAAATTTCTGTACGGCTGTGCGATACCGCGCAACGGAATCCTGCCATTTTTTGATGTAAGCCGGGTCCTGGAAGGGCGCGACGCCGCCCTGGTTCAGGGTCTGCATCGCGCTTTCCATGTCGCGGGCCAGCTTCTTGACTCGCACCCGCTCGCCGGAGACGAGGGGCCGCGGCGCCTGTGCCAGTTCGAACCCGGATAGGGGAACCGTCCCGGCCACACTGATTCCGGCGGAAGGCGCGACCGTGAGGCAGGCCGCGAGTATCGCAAGTTTTTTCATCATGCTGTCTGGTCCCGATTCTACTGATAATCAGCAACAGTCGTATTGTGCAATCATGTCATGGCATTGTCGATTGCCAGACTGGATATTCCGACGTATTGACGTTTGACACGCGTGCGGGCTTCGCAGCAGAGTGCGCCGCAAATTTCAGACCGTTCAGCATATGAGGGTGGAGCACCTTGCCGGAAGATACCCGAAAGACCACGCCTAACCAGGATGTCCTGGACGGGATTCCCGATCCTGTCATCCTGGTAAATACGAAGCGGCGGGTCGTCCGGATCAACCGGGCTGCCCTTAATTTTTTTGACATGGCGTTGCAGGGTCGCGACCTGGCATTCATGATTCGCCACCCGAATGTCCTGTCGGCGGTGGATGCGACGCTATCCGGGAGGGGCGTGCAGCGCGAGGATGTTTCCATCGCGCATGATGTGACGCGTCAGTTTTCGGTCTACGTTTCACCGATGCAGATAGAGGGTCAAACGGATGGCCTGGGCGCGATGGTGGTGATGCACGATGTCACCGCCGCTCGTAATGCGGAGGAAATGCGCGCGGATTTCGTTGCCAATGTCAGCCATGAGCTGCGCTCGCCCCTGTCATCGCTGGTCGGTTTTATCGAGACCCTGCGCGGCGTGGCGAGTGATGATCCGGCGGCGCAGAAGCGGTTTCTTGCGATCATGGAAAGCGAGGCGCAGCGGATGACGCGGCTGATTGGCGACCTGCTTTCCCTGTCCCGTGTCGAGGCTGACGAACATATCCTGCCGGAAGACTATGTCCGGCTTTCCGACCTGCTGGGCAGTGTTGTCGATTCCCTGTCCGTTCGCGCCGCGGAACGAAGGATGGGGATTGATCTCGAATGTGAACCGAACCTGCCTGCCGTCATTGGCGAGCAGGATGAGCTGGTCATGGTTTTCCAGAACCTTGTCAGCAACGCGATCAGTTACGGCCGCGAAGGCACACGGATTTCGGTGACCGTGAAAACCGTCGGCCGTATCCCCAATGTTGGCGACCCCGGCGTGGCGGTCTGCGTCGCGGATGCCGGGGAGGGAATAGCGCCGGAACAGATCCCGCGCCTGACGGAGCGATTCTATCGGGTGGACAAGGGGCGGTCCCGATCGATGGGCGGTACGGGCCTGGGGCTGGCAATCGTCAAGCACATCGTCAGCCGCCATCGTGGGCGTCTTGTCATCGAAAGCACGCTTGGTGAAGGCAGCCGTTTTACAGTGTATCTGCCGCGCGACGGGGCCGGTACACGCCCGTAAACCGCAATCTTGACGTCGATCCGCGATCTCGCCGGCCTTGTAATATTACTGTAACAAAAGAGTCATAAAAGAGCAGCGTGGCGAACCTAATTTGCGCCAGCCGGCCGGATAGGCCTGTCGGCAGGAGCAAGGAGAGACCAAATAATGCTCAAGAAAATTCTGACCCTGGGCGCTGTGGCCCTGATTGGCGCGACGGGCGCCGCAGAGGCTCGCGACCAGATCCGCATCGTCGGTTCTTCGACTGTTTTTCCGTTTTCGACGGCGGTTGCCGAACGCTTCGGCAAGACGACCGATTTCAAGACCCCCGTTGTTGAAAGCACGGGTTCGGGCGGCGGCTTGAAGCTGTTCTGCTCGGGTGCCGGGGTCGATACACCTGACATCACCAATGCCTCGCGCCGGATCAAGAAATCCGAAGTCGAGCTTTGCGCCTCGAACGGCGTCAAGGACATCATCGAGGTCAAGGTCGGCTATGACGGCATCGTTTTTGCCAATTCCCGCAAAGCGGACGTGATGGACCTGTCCCGCAAGGACATCTACCTGGCGCTGGCCAAGGACATCATGGTGGACGGCAAGGTTGTCGCGAACCCGAACAAGACCTGGAAAGACGTGAATGCCGCGCTGCCGGCAATCAAGATCGAAGTCATGGGCCCGCCGCCGACCTCCGGCACGCGCGACGCCTTCGTCGAACTGGTCATGGAAGAAGGCTGTGACGAAATCCCGGCGATCAAGGCGATGGCCAAGGCCGACAAGTCCGGGCACAAGGCGCTTTGCCAGACGATGCGCGAAGACGGCGCCTTCATCGAAGCGGGCGAAAACGATAACCTGATCGTGCAGAAACTGAACGCCAATCCGGATGCTTTCGGCATCTTCGGCTACAGCTTCCTCGACCAGAACTCGGATACGGTCCAGGGCAGCAAGATCGACGGCGTTGAACCCGAATTCGAACGGATTGCGGCTGGCGACTACGCGGTTTCGCGTCCGCTGTTCTTCTACGTCAAGAAGGCGCATATCGGTACGGTTCCGGGAATCAAGGAATTCATGGCCGAATTCACCGCAGATGCTACCTGGGGTAACGAAGGTTACCTGACGGACAAGGGTCTCATTCCGCTCGGCGATGCCGAACGCAAGACCTGGCTCGATAAGGTAACGGGCCTTGCCAACCTCTCCATGTAATGCGGCGACTGTAAACGGTCTCGCCCGCGGCAGCCTTTCAGGCCGGTCGCGGGCGAGGACGGTTCAGAAAAACGTCGAGCGCGCCGCCATGGTATTATTGGTCGCGTGCGCCACTGTCGCCATCCTCACCACCGCTGGAATTGTTTTTTCCCTTTTGTTCGAGTCCATCCGGTTTTTTAACCAGGTCCCGATTCACGAATTTCTGTTCGGTCTGAACTGGAGTCCGCAAACCGCATTGCGGGCCGATCAGGTCGGCGCCAGCGGGTCCTTCGGCGCGGTGCCGCTGCTGACCGGTACCTTCCTGATTAGCGCCATCGCCATGACGGTCGCCGTGCCCTTCGGCCTGCTGTCCGCGATCTATCTGTCCGAATACGCATCCCGCCGGGCGCGCGATATCCTGAAACCGCTGCTGGAAATTCTCGCCGGCATACCAACCGTCGTTTACGGCTTTTTTGCCGCCCTGGTCGTCGCCCCGATGATCCGCGATACGGGCACGGGCATGGGCCTCGATATCTCATCGGAAAGCGCGCTTGCCGCGGGCGCCGTGATGGGAATCATGATCATTCCCTTCATCTCGTCCCTGTCCGATGATGCACTGGCGGCGGTGCCGGATTCGCTGCGCCAGGGCGGTTACGGGCTGGGCGCGACACGGGCAGAAACCATTCGCCAGGTCATCGTGCCGGCGGCGCTGCCGGGCATATCCGGCGGCATCCTGCTGGCGATGTCGCGCGCGATAGGTGAAACCATGATCGTCGTCATGGCCGCCGGGCTCGCGGCGAACCTGACCGCGAATCCGCTTGCGGCCGTCACGACCGTAACCGCGCAGATTGTCGCCCTGCTGACGGGCGACCAGGAATTCGACAGCGCCAAGACCCTGTCCGCCTTCGCGCTCGGCCTCCTGCTGTTCCTTATCACACTGGTCTTCAACGTCGTGGCGTTGCGGGTCGTTCGAAAGTACAGGCAGCAATATGACTGATTCCACCAGCAGGGGCTTCGCGAACAGCGACAAGATCGCCGCCAGCCTCGCCGCCCGCCACCGCTCGGAAAAATGGTTCAAGGGAATCGGCTTTGCCGCCATCGTCGGGGCGCTGGGGTTCCTGGCCTTCATGGTCCTGTCGATCGGGTCGACCGGGTGGAAGGCGTTCCAGCAGACCTTTGTCCAGCTTGAGATCAACTTCGATGAATCTGTCATCGACCCCGAGGGCACGCGCGACCCGGATGTCCTGACCCGGGCGAACTACACGAAACTCGTTCGCGATGCGCTCCACGACGTGTTCCCGGATGTCTCGAGCCGCCGCGACCGGCGAAGCCTGAACGACACGGTCAGTACGGTTGCGCAATTCGAACTGATGAACATGGTGATGGACGACCCCTCGATCATCGGCTCGACCCGCAAGGTCTGGCTGACGGCGTCAGACGATTTCGACATGGCGTACAAGGGAAACGTGCCCCTGAACGTGCCGCAGGATGAGCGCCGCTTCACCGACAAGCAGATTACCTGGATGGACACGCTGATGTCCCAGGGGCTGCTGGAACTTAAATTCAATACGCGGTTTTTCACCAGCGGCGATTCCCGTGAGCCCGAGCAGGCCGGCATTCTGGCCGCGCTGGTCGGTTCGATGCTGAGCCTGCTGGTTTGTTTCGTTCTGTCCTTTCCAATCGGTGTGCTGGCGGCGGTCTATCTGGAAATGTTTGCGCCGCGTAACCGGATCAACGACCTGATCGAAATCAACATCAACAATCTGGCGGCGGTACCCTCCATCGTGTTCGGGCTGCTTGGGCTGGCGATGCTGCTCGGCGTTTTCGGCATGCCGCGCTCC
>CAXBEC010000205.1:0-6025 GCA_963974145.1 uncultured Alphaproteobacteria bacterium
CAGGTCCGCTTTGCTACGCTGGTCAATAACGGCCTTGGCGATTTCAAGCACCGGCTGTTCGCCATGGATGGCCAATACGAAAGCATGAAGCTTTTTAATGCCGATGCGCCTTGCGAAATCTTCGAGACCGCCTTTACCAAAGGCAACACCGTCGGCAACATGCTGGCCTTCCGCCGCGCCCTCAACGAGCTGAATCCCGACGTTCTGGTGACCTATAACTGGGGCGCAATCGAGTGGGCCATGGCAAATTTCGGGCGACGCTGCCCCCATATCCATATTGTCGATGGGTTCGGCCCCGAGGAAGCGGAGGGTCAGTTGCAACGCCGTGTCATGTTCCGCCGCCTGGCCTTCTGGCGCAACACCATCACGGTCGTGCCGTCGCGAACCCTGTTTGAAATCGCGACGAAAACCTGGCGGCTTCCTGCCCGGGAAGTCGTCTTCATCCCGAACGGCATCGATTGTACGCGGTTCGATAATCCGCCTGACCCGGCTTATGCCCGCGAACTTGGACTGGATGGCGCAGGACCTGTCATCGGAACCGTTGCGGCACTGCGGCCGGAGAAAAACCTGACGCGTCTCATTGAGTCCTTTGCGATATCCGCCGCCGGAAACCCTGAGATCCGCCTTGTTATCGTTGGTGATGGTGCGGAACGGCCTTCACTGGAAGCGGCAACGGTACAATTCGGTGTAGCGGATAAGGTCATCTTCACGGGATATATCGCAAACCCCGCACCGGTGCTCGCGCTGTTCGACATTTTTGCCCTGTCGTCTGATACCGAACAGATGCCGATCAGTGTCCTGGAAGCCATGGCAGCACATCTGCCTGTCGCCGGGGTTGATGTCGGCGATGTCCGGCATATTGTGTCCGACCTGAACCGGCCATTCATTGTGAACCGCGATGCGAAAGCGCTGGCAAATGTCCTTACGACACTGGCAAACGACGCCGCGCTGCGGCACCGTATCGGGCAGGCCAACCGCAGCCACACAATGAGCCACTACTCCCAGGCCGACATGGTCAGCGCCTATTCGAAGATTTTTTCAGCCTGAACACCAGATCGAATTCGATCAGTAACCGTCAGCAATTTCCTGTAACGCATCAAGGTCCGGCAGTGAAACCATGCCGCCTTCCTCAATCCGGATAGCGTTGTCCCGCTTCAACAGTGAAAACGTCCGACTGACGGTCTCTGTCGTGAGTCCCAGATAATCCGCAATATCGGTCCGGCTCATGGGCAATGCGACCGGCGACGCCACACCGCCTATTTCCACCTGTCGCCGCGAAAGTGACAGCAAAAAAGTAACGATCTTTTCCTTCGCCGTCTTGCGGCCAAGCAACATCATCTGGTCCTGCGCCTGAATCAGTTCATTCGACGCCAAACCAAGCATTCTTTTTTCAAGATGCGGGAATTTGTCGAGCAGCGTTTCCAGCTTGTTTCGCGCAAAGCGGCATACCGTGACGCGATCTACGGCTTCGGCGCTGCAGGTGTAATTATCATTAAGCGCAATGCCCATGAAATCGCCGTTGCTCAGAAACCCGGTAATCTGACGCCGGCCATCGGGAAGCAATTTGTACAATCGAACGGTACCGCTGGTGACGTTGAACATAAATTCCGCAGCTTCGCCTTCGTCGATGATCGGGTCATGCGGCGCATATTCCAGATTCGCCGCAATCGACGCAATTTCCCGCAATTCGTCCGCATTGAGGACACGACAGATCGACAAATCCCGAACGGAACACGCGGCACAGGGATTGGAAATCGCATCCATTTTCGGGACGGGCCGTTTGTTCAGGTTCACATCCATTTCAGGCACACTTCCGCTTCCGAATGTTTATAGCAACCTGCCGAGTATTGACCTGCATCAATGCATATTACCCCGCCTTGCGGGAAACCTGTAACATACATTCAGCTTTATGCAGATGTCATGACCCGGCCCTACAATATCAAGTACCTATCACAGGAAACTGTAGCAAAAGCCTATCCGGTCATCCGCGCAGCTTACCCCAATGTAACGCTCGACGACTGGCTCGCCTATACCGCCTGGATCAATCAGCCGGCCGACGCGCGACGGTCTTCGACGGGTATCGTTTCACTGGAAAACATGCGCGGGTACGTCCACGGCATTTTCAGCTATAATACGGATTATATGCTGGGCACGGGGCCCGTCCTGAATGTGGAAAACATCGTCGCACTGGACACCGGTGACCGCGCGGCTGCTGTAACGCAGCTCATCAGCGCAATGGAAGATGTTGCAATAAACCATGGTTGCGCAACGATCCATACGCAGATTCCGGAATTCTGGACATCCGCATCCGCCGGCAGGACAGGCCTTCACGCACACCTGGTCGATGCCGGACATGACAGGGAAATGATCCGGTTTTCCAAACACCTTCAAAAAAATTGAGATGATCCTGTCGCAGGCGCATATTGGAAACCTGCGTCGGGACCTGTCGTAATGGTGGAACGAAATCCGGGGCCTGATGCCGGACTGGCGCCGTCGCTGAAGCGCAGCATTTCCATGCCCATGATCGTCCTCTACGGCCTTGGCACGACGATCGGCGCCGGAATCTATGTCCTGATTGGAAAAGTAGCGGCCGTCGCGGGGATTTATATGCCCGTATCGTTCATCATCGCCTCGTTGCTTGCCGTCTTTACCGTATTTTCCTTTGCGGAGCTTGCAGGGCGGTTTCCAAAGAGCGCCGGCGAAGCTGTCTATCTGTATGAAGCGTTCGGGGTCCGCTGGTTTTCATTCTGCATCGGACTCTGTGTAATGTTTGCCGGACTGATTTCTGCTGCGGCGATAACGCGCGGCTTCGTCGGATACCTTCATGAATTTGCGCTGATACCAGACCCGATCGCGATTGTCCTGCTTGTCGGCGCGATGGGCGCGCTCGCGGCCTGGGGGATCACTGAATCAATCATGGTCGCGATCATCGCGACTCTGCTGGAAATCGGTGGCCTTGTCTTCGTCGTCTGGGTCAGCCGCGGCAGTTTTGAAGCAATTCCGGATCAATTGCCGGACCTGCTGCCTTCGTTTCGTCTAACGGAATGGAGCGCGATTATGGCAGGTTCCATCCTCGCCTTTTATGCCTTTATCGGCTTCGAGGACATGGTCAATGTCGCTGAAGAGGTAACGGATGTCAGACGGAACCTGCCCCGTGCGATGATCCTCACACTGGTCATCACTACGGCCCTGTATATTACCCTCGCGCTGGCAGCGATCAGTCTGCCGATCAGCGACCTTGCCAATAGCCGGGCGCCTCTTGCGTTACTGGTCGAGCGCCATGCCGGCGCGACGGCAGCCCATACGATTAGCGCGATCGCCCTGGTGGCCGTGCTCAACGGCGCATTGATCCAGATTGTGATGGCCGCTCGGGTTGTATACGGACTGGCCGCCCAGCAATGGCTTCCTGCGTGCTTTGCGCAGGTCCACCCGCGTTTCCAGACACCGTTGATGGCCACCGTATTGATAACCGGTTGCGTCATGGTCTTTGCCCTCTGGCTGCCGCTGGCGACGCTGGCGGAAATCACGTCGTATCTGACGCTGTTTGTTTTCACCGCCGTCAATTTTGCACTGTTCCGTATCCAGCGCCAGAGCAAGGCCCCGGCCGGAGTCATGACCGTCCCGGCATGGGTCCCTGTGGCCGGTTTCCTGGCCAGCGCGGGTATCATGATCCTGCGGGCCGTGGATACCGTGCTTTCCTGACGGTGATACCGCTTGCCAGGCAGCAATCGCTACGGTACTTCGGACATCCCATGAAAAATATTCTGACAATGATTACCCTGCCTGAACAGGGCGGCCTGACGGTCGCGGATGCCGAACGGGCCCGGGTCGTTCTGGCCGGGAACAATGCCGAACCCGGCGCGGCAGACTGGCTTGCCGCCGGTACAGCCTGCGACGTTCCTTTTTCCGGACTCGACCATGTTTCGGCGCAAACGATTGTCGGCAAGGCATTTGCTGAACAGCCGATCGATATCGCCACCCAACCGGCGGCCGGACGCCGCAAGCGTCTGCTTGTCGCCGATATGGAATCGACCATCATCGAGAATGAAATGCTCGATGAACTGGCGGAGGAATTTGGCCTGCGCGACGAAATATCCGGCATTACCGCCCGCGCCATGGCCGGGGAACTCGACTTCGAAAGCGCCCTTCGCGCGCGGGTCGCAATGCTGGAAGGCATGAGCAGTTCCGCGCTGGACAGGGCACTGACGGCAATCCGCATCATGCCTGGTGCCGCGACGCTGGTCGCCACCATGCGGGCCAATGGCGCCTATTGCGCGCTGGTTTCCGGCGGCTTTGATTTCTTTACGGGTTGGGTCCGCAACCGCGTTGGTTTTGACTACGATCAGGCCAACCGGCTGGACGTCGCGGGCGGCATGCTGACAGGGACGCTTCGCGACCCCATCCTGGGACGCGCTGCCAAACGCCGTGCACTGGATCAGTTATCGGAGAACCTCGGCATCACGCCACAGGACGCGATTACCGTAGGGGACGGTGCCAACGACCTCGACATGCTGGCGGCCTCGGGGACAGGCGTCGCGTTTCGCGCCAAACCCATCGTGGCGGAGGCCGCCCGAACCCGCATTGACTATGGCGACCTGACCGCGCTGCTGTATCTGCAGGGCTACCGTATAGACGAATTCCAAAACCGCGACTCCGATACGGCCATCTGACGTAATCCGGAACGCAATACGGCGCCGGATTTCCCCGGCGCCGTATCCGCATCCATTGTCGCGACTGATCAGTTTGGATTGATCTTCAGCGGTATGAAACGCATATCCCCGTCCTTGTCGATGAGAAGCAGCACCATGTTACGGCCCTTTTCGCGCGCCTGCTGCACCTGCCTGGCAACATCATCCGGGGTAGCCACCGGTTCCTGGTTCACCTCAACGATAATATCACCGGGATTCAACTGCTTTTCTGCGGCGTCGCTTTCCTTTTTGACGTCAGTGATAATGACGCCTTTTACTTCTTTCTGGATATTGTACTTCTGCATCAATTCGGGCGTAATCGGCGATAGCGCGACACTGAGTTCATCGATATTCCGGCTCGTGTCATCCCCGGTATCCCGGCGGCTGCCGCGAGTCGTCAGCGACGCCTCGTCGACTTTTTCAAGCTCGCCCAGTCTGACAGTCAGGCCCAGTTCCTTGCCGTCGCGCCAGACCTGGATGGGAACATCCTGACCAACGCCGGTTTCGGCGACCATGCGCGGCAGCTTTCGCGATTCATCGACCGGGCGTTCATTAAACGCCACGATGACATCGCCCTGCTTCACGCCCGCCGCTTCGGCGGGGCTGGACTTCATGACACCGGCAACAAGCGCTCCCCGCTCCTTGCCGAGGCCGAGGCTTTCAGCGATTTCGGGTGTTACCGTCTGAATCTGGACGCCGAGCCACCCGCGTCGCGTGGTGCCGAATTCACGCAGCTGGTCGATGACGTTCGACGCAATGTTGGACGGTACGGAGAAGCCGATACCAATACTGCCGCCGGACGGCGACAGGATCGCTGTGTTGATCCCGATGACATCACCCTTCATGTCAAAAAGCGGGCCACCGGAATTGCCGCGATTAATGGGCGCATCGGTCTGGATATAGTCATCATAGGGTCCGGAGCGGATATCCCGGCCACGTGCCGAAACGATACCGGCCGTCACCGTGCCGCCCAGACCAAGCGGATTGCCGATCGCAATAACCCAGTCACCGACACGGGCCGTGCGGGAATCGCCGAACTTGACCGCAGGCAGCGGCTTTTCCACCTCGATTTTCAGCAGCGCCAGATCTGTCTTCTTGTCGCGGCCGATGATTTCCGCCTTGTATTCCTCACCGTCATGCATGATCACCGTAATCTCTTCGCCACCTTCGATGACGTGGTTATTCGTGACCACATAGCCCGTCGAATCGACAATGAAACCAGACCCGAGCGAGTTGGCCTGACGCGGGGCACGATCTCCCCGGCGACGATTGAACTGATCGAAAAAATCCCTGAACGGTGAACCTTCCGGAAACTGAAATCCGGGATGCTGTTCGCC